>QGUP01000210.1 GCA_003242505.1 Bacillota bacterium | reverse complement strand
CGGGGGCATCCATGTGGGCCACCAGGAGGAGCTTCGGCGCCGCGGTCGCCGCCGTCCCCCGGGGGCGCCGGACCGCGAGGAGGTTGCCCAGGGCGTCGGTCCGCACCTCGTCCACGTGGGGCCGGACCAGGTCGGCGATGGCCGCGGCCACCGCCTGCTCCCGGCCCGGCGGGCCCCAGACCGCGGTGAGCTGGGCCAGCAGTTCCTTCACGGGCGGTACTCTCCCTTCTCGATGCTCTCCACAAAGAGCCGGACCAGGGCCAGGGCCCCCTCGTAGTCCTGCCGGTGGATCAGCCCCGCGCCGGAGTGGATGTACCGGCAGGGGACCGAGACCACCGCGGTGGGCACGCCGGCCCGGGCCAGGTGGATCTGGCCCGCGTCGGTGCCGGCGGTGGTGAGGGTCCGGTACTGGTAGGGGATCCCGGCCCGCTCCGCCAGGGCCTCCAGGTGCCGGCGGAGCCCCTCGGGGACGATCGCGGTGCCGTCCATCCAGGAGAGGGCCGGCCCCTTGCCGAGGAGCGTCACCGTCTCCGGGGGCGAGACCCCCGGCCCCTCGCCGTTGGAGGTGCACTCGAGGGCGAGGGCGACGTGGGGGCTCACCTGCCGGGCCGCGACCCGGGCCCCCCGGAGGCCGATCTCCTCCTGGACCGCGAAGACCGCGTAGAGGCTGATGTTTCGCACCTCGGCGTGGCGGATCACCTCCGCCGCCAGGGCGCAGCCGACCCGGTTATCGAGGGCCTTGGCCTTGATCCCGTAGGGCCCGAACTCCTCGAGCCGGGTGGCCCAGACCACCGGGTCCCCGTAGTCGCAGAGGGCCATGGCCTCCTCCCGGGACCGGGCGCCGATGTCGATCACCAGCTCCCGGGCGGGGACCGCCTTCATCTCCTTCTCCTCCCGGCTGAGGTGGGGGGCCTTGAGGCCGATCACCCCGGGCAGGCGCTGGGGCCCGACCCAGACCGCCCGCCCCGGCAGCACCCGGTCGTCGATGCCGCCGGACTTCTTGAACTGCAGGTAGCCTTCCGGGGTGAAGCCGGAGACTATCAGGCCCACCTCGTCCATGTGGCCGTCGAGAAGCACCCGCACCGGCCCGGAGCCCTTGCGGGCGATCAGGTTCCCCAGGGCGTCGGTGCGCAGTTCGTCCACGTGCCCTTCCAGGTAGCGCCGGAGAATGGCCCGGACCGGCTCCTCCCGGCCCGGGGTCCCCACGGCCTCGGTCAGTTCCCGCAAGAGCGCCAGATCCACGGCGCCTCGTTCCTCCTTCCCTTACCCGGCCAGCGCGCCCTCCAGCCAGACCCGGTCGATGGCCGCCACCACCCGGGCGAGGAGCAGCCCCGCCTGCCGGATGTCCGCGAGGCTGACCACCTCCGTGGGGTTGTGCATGTACCGGAGGGGAATGGAGATGACGCCGCTGAGGGCCCCGTCGCCGGCCACCTGCAGCGCCCAGGCGTCGGTGCCGGAGCTCTCCGCCGCCACCTCCACCTGGTGGGGGATCCCCTCCCGCCGGGCCACCTCCCGCATCAGCCGGGCGAGGGCCGGGTGGGCGTTGGGGCCCACCAGGATCGTCGGCCCCCCGTCCAGGGGGAAGTGGTCCTCCTTCGCCCCGTGGTGCTCGCCGAAGGTGACATCCACCGCGATGACCACGTCGGCCCCCAGGGCCACCGGCGCGGTGGCGGCGCCCGGGAGGCCGCCGAACTCCTCCCCGACGGTCCCCACCGCGTAGAAGTCCGCCCCGTGGCCGGTGCGGCGCAGTTCCACCAGGGCAACCCACAGGGCGGCCAGGGAGGCCCGGTTGTCCAGGTACCGGCCGGCCACCCGGCCATTCTGAAGCTCCACCAGTTCCTGGCGCCAGACCACCGGGTCCCCCACCGCGATGAGTTCCCGCACCTCCGCCTCCGGGAGACCGGTGTCGATGTACAGCTCCTCGTAGGGCGGGATCTTCTCCCGGTCCTCGGGCCGGGTGAGGTGGGGCGGCCGGGCGCCGATGATCCCCGGCACTGGCCGCCGGCCGAGGACCTCCACCTCCTGGCCCAGGAGATACCGCCGGTCCACCCCGCCCACCGGGAGAAAGCGGAGGAAGCCGCCGGGCTCGATCCGGGTGACCATCAGCCCGACGGAGTCCAGGTGGGCCGCGGCCAGGACCCGGGGGCCGCCGGTGCCCCGCTGCAGCCCCACGTAGTTGCCCACCCGGTCGACCCAGGCCTCGTCCACCCAGGGCGCCCAGGCCTCCAGCAGGTACCGGGCCAGCCCCTCCTCCTGCCCGGTGATGCTGGAGCGGCGCACGTACTCCCGCAAATGATCGATGAGCTCCAACCCATTCCCTCCTCCGGCGGCCCCGACACCGGGGCGGCCCCGGGGCCGCCGGGATGTTCCAACCTTTGTAGTATTCCCGGCGCCCCGGGGTCAGTCCTCCAGGGCACGGGAAAAGCCGGGGTCCGAAGCTGACCCCGGCCGGCGGAAACGGTTCCGCTGGCCCCGGTGCTACGGCTGGCCCCGGCATCGCGGTTGGCCCCGGCGTTACGGTTAGCCCCTGCGTTGCGGTTAGCCCCGGCCCTCCGGCGCCACCATCGGCCGGGCCCGGCGGACAGCGAGCCATAGGAGCGCCTCGGCGTCCCGGCCGTCCTCGGGCAGGGTGGCGATGCCCATCGCCAGGCCCGGGGGGCCGGCCGTACCTTCCTGGCCCGGCAAGGCGGGCGGGGCCTCCGCGGCGCCCCGGCGCAGCCGCTCGGCCACCGCCTGGGCCCCGGCGGCGTCGGTGTCCGGCAGCAGGATGGCGACCCCATCGTCGATGGGGATGACCAGGTCCGTCTCCCGGAGCTGGACCCGGCGCAGCACCGCCTCGGCGACCTGCCGGCCGATCCCGGCAGGCCCCCGAAGAACCAGGACCGAGAGGGGCTGGCCGGTCCGGACCGCCCGCTTGGTCTCCCGGCGGAGCACCTCCGCCAGGGACCAGGTGATCCGGGCCTCTCCCTCTTCCCGGGCGAGGCTGCACGAGGTCAGGATCTCCGTCGCCCGGCGCAGCAGGGTCTCCCCGGCATAGGGCTTGGCCACCATGTGCTCCGCCCCGGCGAGGATGGTCTGGATCACCACCTCCCGGGCCTGGAGCGGGGTGACCACCAGGATCGGCAGGCTGGCCCCGGCCGGGTCGGCCTTGACCGCCCGGATGAACTCAAGGCCGTCCATATCCGGGAGGTGGAGTTCGGTCACCAGCAGGTGAAAGTGCTGGCCCGGCCGGCCCAGGAGCCGCCGGGCCTCCGCCGCGCTGGCGGCCTCCACCACCGTATGTCCCGCCGCCTGCAGGATCGCGGCGGCCCGCTTCCGGTCCAGGATCGAGCCGTCCACCACCAGGATCCGGGCCATCCTCCCACCCCCCGGCTGCCCCGGGTTGCCGGCGCCGGACCCCGGGGCGCTGCCGCAGCCATGCCCGTTGCCATTTCCATGGAATCCCTTCGCTTCCCCGCCGGGGAACTCCTGCTCCCATTGCCAGCCAGCGCCCCGGGGGTCAGAGGGCCGGGCCGGCCATCCGGTCGTCCCCCACCCGGCGGGTCCACCGGGCGGTGTCGAAGTGCTCCAGCAGGGGCAGGGCGTACTTCCGGCTGGTCTGGAGGAGGTCCCGGAACTCGGCCACGGTCATCCGCCCGTGGGCCTGGAGGAAGGCCCGGACCCGCTCCCGGGCCTCGGCCAGGTGCTCGGCGTGGATGACGAAGTCCGAGGCCAGCCGGACCACCCGCCCCTGCTCCTGGAGGTAGAGGACCAGTTCCTCCACGTCCCGCCGGCCCAGGCGCTCCGTGAGCTCGGCGACCGTCGGCGGGCTGAAGCCCCCGGCCCGGACCTCGGCCTCCAGCCGCTCCAGGGCCCGGGCCTCCTCGGGCCCCGGCCGGACCTCCCGGCCCGGCAGGGCCACCCGGTCCCGGTCCAGGGCCAGGTCCCCCGCGGCCACCGCGGCGGCCAGGGCCGCGGCAAAGCCCCGGGCGTCCGCGCCCGGCACCACCTTCCGCCGGAACTCCTCCTTTGGCACCCCCACCCGCAGGGGGTATTGCCGGTAGTAATCCTCCAGGAAGGCCCGGGCGGCCGCGACGAACTCCCCGTAGCCCCGGCGGTGGATCCAGTACCCCCCTTCGAGGCTCCGGACCTCCCCCTGGGCCGCCAGGTCCTGAAGCTCCTTCTCCAGGGGCTCCGGCGGGATGCCGGCCTGCCGGGACAGTTCCCCGAGGGCGAGGGGCACCGGGCCGGACCGGGCGAGGGTCTGGGCCACCACCCCTGCGGCGCCGCCGGACTCCCGGGCCCGGAGCTCCTCCAGGTCCCGGAGGCTTTTCCGCCGGTACCGGCCGTGTGGGTCGATGACCGCGCCGCCGCCCATGGTGTGGACCGGGGAGTAGCTGCGGATGATGTACCGGTCGCCCCGGCCCACCACCAGGGGCGCCTCGGATCGGAACTGGATGTAGGCCTCCTGGCCGGGGTGGAGCTCATCCCGGTCCAGGAGCAGCACCCGGCCCACCACCTCGCTGGTGCCGGTGTGGAGGTGCACCCGCTCCCCGTGCCGGAGGGGCCGGGGCCAGGAGGGCAGGAGC
>QGUP01000004.1 GCA_003242505.1 Bacillota bacterium | reverse complement strand
CGATGATCCAGATCTGCCGGTCCGCCTCCTGGCCCTTGCCGACGGTCCGGACAAAGGCCAGCCGGCGGCCGTCGGGGGACCACCGGGGCTGGGCGTCCCGCACCGGCCCGGCGGTAAACCGCCGGGGCGGCGCGGCGCCGTCGGCCCGCACCAGCCAGATCTCGGACCGGTACTCCCGGTCCTCCCCCTCCACCGCGCTGCGGACAAAGGCCACCCACTCGCCGTCCGGCGAGATCTGGGGATCCTCACAGAGCACAAACCGGTAGAGATCTTCCGGCACCAGCCGGCGCCGGCTTGTCTGAGCTGTCATGGTACCCCCTCCACCCGTGGCTGTGCTGGTTCCGCTGGTCTGCCGCCTGTTCCCGGCCTCGCCGGCAGGGCTAGCCGCCGCTCAGGGCGAGCTTGCCCTCCTGCACCCGCACCTCCCCCGGGATCCCCCAGAAGGCCAGGGCCTGCCGGACCGCCTCCAGGTCCTCGGGCCGGGCCCCGGAGAGATCCGCCTCCTTCCGGCTCCCCACCACCACGGTGAGCACCCGGTGCCAGCCGGCCCCCGACCGCCGGTAGAGCCGGTAGGTGTCGGGGGGATCGTCCCAGAACCCGTTGCGGATCACCCGCCAGTCGCCGACGATAACCGACCGCTCCAGCCGGGATCGCTTCAGCGCCTCTTTCAGGTCCGATGCCATGTCGCCGCGACCTCCCTCGTCCGCCAGGGCACCTGTCCAGGTGTTGTGGCTATTCACCTTTTAAGAATGCCACGGGCGGCCCGGTTTGGGTAGTTCCAGCCGGGCCGGGGCCCCGGGGAGGGATCTCCCCCTGGATCGCCAATTTTGGGAGGTGGCCGAGAATCGAGACACTCCCATGAACCCGAACGAACCCGAGCCGACCGGCACAGGTTCACCGATTGGAGGGATGCGGTTGTTCGGCCCCATCCGCAAGGTCACCGTCAGCGCCGCCATCGCGGAGCGGATCCGGAACGAGATCGCCGCGGGCAGGCTGAAGCCGGGCGATCGGCTGCCGCCGGAGCGGGAACTGGCCCGCCAGCTGGGGGTCAGCCGGATCTCCCTGCGGGAGGCCATCCATTCCCTCGTGGCCCTCCAGCTCCTTGAGGTCCGGCCGGGGGCCGGAACCTTCGTCAAGCGCACCACTGCCGGATTCCTGGACCCGGCCCTGGTGGACCTGGCCAACTGGCAGAGCCTGGCCGAGCTGATGGAGGCCCGGCTCATCCTCGAGATGGAGCTCGCTGCCCTCGCCGCGCGGCGGGCGACACCTGAGGAGCTGGAGGCCATCCGGGCCGCCATGGAGCGGTACGAAGCCGCCTGCCACTCCGGCAGCGGCGTCGTGGAGGCGGACCTGGAGTTCCACAGCGCCCTGGGCCGCGCGGCCCACAACTCGGTGCTGCTCCGGATGTACGAGACCACCTCGGACCTCACCCGCCAGCTCCGGGAGCGGACCGCCGCGGTTCCCGGCGCGGCGGAGGAGTCGGTGGTGGCCCACCGGCGCATCTTCGAGCGGATCCAGGCCCGGGACGCCGCCGGCGCCCGCCGGGAGATGCGCCGCCACCTGGAGGTGGTCACCCGGCACCTGCAGGCGGCCTTCGCCCAGGGCTGGCGGTCACCGTAAGGGGACCAGAGTACCGCGGCAAACCGAAAAAGCCTGAAGAAATCAGCAGGAAATTCCCGTCGAGTATCGAAAACGTGGTCTTACCATCTGTCCATCTGGCCGGAGTAGAGGGCGTGCCGGCATCTGGCCGGGGCCCTCGCAACTCCGGCCACACCAACATCCCGGGAGGGTGATGCGGTCATGTTCCGACGGAAGTGGCGCGGCCTCCTGGCAGCCGGACTGGTCCTCGCCCTGGCCCTGGCCGGCTGCGGCGGCGGCAGCGCCGGCCCCACGTCCACCGGGTCGGGCGCGGGGGGCCAGGGCGCCCAGGCCCCCGGGGCACCGGAGGCCCCCAGGGACGTCACCCTGACGGTGGCCCTGAGCGCCGACCCGCCCAAGCTCGACCCCCACCTCTCCACCGCTGCGGTGGACCGGCTGGTCATGAACAACATCTACGACAAGCTGGTGGACCTCGACGAGAAGCTGAACATCGTGCCGGAGCTGGCCACCGAGTGGCAAGTCTCTCCTGACGGCACCGTCTACACCTTCAAGCTCCGCCAGGGGGTCAAGTTCCACGACGGCACCGAGTTCAACGCGGAGGTCGTCAAGTTCAACTTCGACCGGATGCTCGACCCCAGCCTCAACTCCCCCCGGCGGAACGAAATCAGCATGGTGAAGGAGGTCCGGGTGGTCGACCCCTACACCGTCGAGATCCACCTCGAAACCCCCTTCACCCCGTTCCTGGGCATCCTGACCGACCGGGCGGGGATGATGGTCTCCCCCGCGGCGGTGCAGCAGTACGGCGACCTCTCGGAGCACCCCATCGGCACCGGGCCCTTCAAGTTTGCATCCCGGACCAAGGGCGACAGCGTCACCCTGGTGCGGAACGAGGACTACTGGCAGGAAGGCCTGCCGAAGGCCAGCAAGGTGGTCTACAAGGTCATCACCGACGGGAACGTCGCGGTGGCCAACCTGCAGAGCGGCACCGTCGACATCCTGGAGACCCGGACCATCCCTGACAAGCTCCTGCCGCAGCTCCGGCAGAACCCGAACCTGACCGTCAGCGTCACCCCCGGCCTGGGCCACCAGGGCATCTGGTTCAACGTCACCCAGCCGCCCTTTGACAACAAGTGGCTGCGCAAGGCGGTGGAGGCCGCCATCGACCGGGAGACCCTGGTGCAGGTCGTCTTCGGCGAGGCCGCCACCCCGGCGGCCAGCCCCTTCCCGCCCGCGGACCCCTACCACGACGGCTACCTCCCGAAGCGGGACCTCAGCAAGGCCCGGGAGTACCTGGCCCGGGGCGGCAAGCCCGACGGCTTCTCCTTCACCCTCTCCATCGGCACCGGCACGGAGCCCGAGCAGGTGGCCACGGTGGTCCAGTCGATGCTGGCCGAGGTCGGCATCCAGGCGAACATCCAGAAGCTGGAGTTCGGAAAGCTGCTGGACGACCTGGATAACCTGCGGCATCAGGCCGGCCTGCTGGGCTGGAGCGGCCGGGCCGAGGCGGACCAGAACATCTACGACTTCCATTACACAAACGGCAGCTTGAACCAGTCGGGCTACTCCAACCCCGAACTGGACCGGCTCCTGGATCAGTCCCGGGTGGTCACCGGCGAGGAGCGGAAGGAGGTCTTCCGGCAGGTGATGGCGATCCTGCGGGAAGACGTGCCCTACGTCTACCTCTACTACCCGGCCAACAAGCTGGCCTACCGGAGCGACGTGGTGGGGCTGGTGAACTACCCGGACGGCATGATCCGGCTGGAGAACGTGACCAAGCGTTAGCAGGCTGGCGGGAAGGGGCCGGGCCATCCCGGCCCGGCCCCTTCCCTCACCCTATCCCCCGTCCTGGGAGGCTCCCCCCATGGCACGCTTTCTCATCCGGCGCCTCTTGCTCACCCTCCCCCTGGTCCTGCTGGTCTCGATCATCACCTTCGCCCTCCTGCGGGTGTTGCCGGGGGACCCCGCCCGGACCATCCTCGGCCCCGAGGCGCCCCCCGAAGCGGTGGCCGCCCTCCGGGAACGGCTCGGGCTCAACCGGCCCCTCCACCAGCAATACCTGAGCTGGGCCGGCGCTGCCCTGCGGGGGGATCTGGGGGAGTCCCTGGTGGACGGGACCCCGGTCACCCGCCTCATCGCCCAGCGCCTGCCGGCCACCCTGGAACTGGCGGTCTTCACCTTCCTGGTCTCGAGCCTGATCGCCGTCCCCCTGGGGATCACCGCCGCCCTGGGCCGGGGCCGGTGGCCGGACTTCCTCGGCTCCGCCCTGGCCCTGGCCGGCCTCTCCGTCCCCCACTTCTGGCTGGGCATGCTCTTCATCCTCTTCTTCGCCGTCCGGCTCCAGTGGCTGCCCGCCTCGGGCTACGTGCCCTTCACCGAGGACCCGGTCCAGAACGTGAAGGCGATGCTGATGCCCGCGGTGGCCACCGGGCTCCGGGAGGCCGGGGTGGTGGCCCGGTTCCTGCGGTCGAGCCTCCTGGAGGTGCTCCGGGCCGACTTCGTCCGGACGGCCCGGGCCAAGGGGCTGGCGGAGCGGGTGGTGATCTTCCGGCACGCGGTCCGCAACGCCCTGATCCCGGTGGTCACCGCCAGCGGCCTGCAGGTCGCGGGGCTCCTGGGAGGTCTCGTGATCACCGAGACCATCTTCGTCATCCCGGGCTTCGGGCGGCTCATCGTCGACGCCATCTTCACCCGGGACCTGACGGTGGTGCAGGGCGCTGTCCTGGTGGTGGCCCTGATGGTCATCGCCGTCAACCTGGTGGTGGACCTGCTCTACGCCCTCCTCGATCCCCGCATCGGCCTGGGAGGTGAGCGCTGATGCTGGCCGAAAGCTGGCGGCGCTTTCGCCGGAGCCGCTCCGGGGTCTTCGGCCTGGCGGTGGTGACCGCCCTCGTGCTGGTCGCCCTCCTGGCCCCCTGGCTCACCCCCTGCGACCCGCTGCAGCCCGACTACGCCGCGGTGATGCAGCCGCCCAGCCGGGCCCACCCCCTGGGCACCGACAACTTCGGCCGGGACGTCCTGGCCCGGACCCTCTACGGCGCCCGGCTCTCCCTCCGGGCCGGGGTCACCTCGGTGGCCGTCGCCCTGGCCCTGGGGCTGCCCATCGGCCTGGTGAGCGGGTACTACCGGGGCTTCTGGGACGAGTACGTCATCATGCGGGTGGTCGACGCCCTGCAGGCCTTCCCCTTCCTGATCCTGGCCCTGGCGGTCACCGCCGCCCTGGGCCAGGGGCTGAACGAGGCGATGATCGCCATCGGGATCGGGTTCACGCCGGGGTTCATCCGGATCGTCCGCAGCGCGGTGCTGGAGGTCCGGACCCGGGAATACGTCCTGGCGGCCCGGTCCCTCGGCGCCGGCGACGGCCGGATCCTCCTGCGCCACGTCCTGCCCAACGCCCTCGGCCCGATCATCGTCCAGACCACCCTCTCCGTCGCCGCGGCCATCATCGCCGAGGCCGGCCTCAGCTACCTGGGGCTGGGCGCCCAGCCGCCGGAGCCCAGCTGGGGTTCGGACCTCCGGGCCGCCCAGGGGTTCCTCACCCTGGCCCCGTGGATGGCCATCTGGCCGGGCCTCGCCATCTTCCTTTCCGTCCTGGGCTTCAACATGCTGGGGGACGGGCTCCGGGACGCCCTCGACCCGCGCCTCCGGGGCGACTGAGCCGAGGGGTGGCAGCCTTTGGGGGCGAGCGAGGCGAGGGGTGGCGGCCCTCGGGGCGACCGAGGCGAGGGGTAGCGGCCTCCGGCGGCGAATCCCGGCAGTGAATCCGAGCCCTGGGTCCGGCCGGAGGCCCAACGGGTGCCCCGGCAGCAAGGAGGTTGTTCTGCGTGCAGCTCTGGCAACTCTTCCTCGCCTTCTTCCGGGCCAACATGCTGGGCTACGGGGGCGGCCCCAGCATCGTCCCCCTCTACGAGGCCGAGGTGGTGGACCGCTACGGCTGGATGACCCGGGAGGAGTTCGGCCAGGCCCTGGCCCTGGGCAACGCCCTGCCCGGCCCCATCGCCACCAAGCTGGGGGCCTACGTGGGCTACAAGGTCGCTGGCTGGGCCGGCGCCCTGGTGGCCCTGGCCGCGACCACCCTCCCCACCGCGGTGATGCTCATCGCCCTGGGCGCGGCCTTGATGCGGTTCAAGGACCATCCCTTTGTCCGGGGGATGATCCGGGGCGTCCAGCCGGTGGTCTTCGTCATGCTGGCGATGATGGCCGCGGACTTCGTCCCCCACGCCTTCGGCCGGGGGGCGGTGAGCTTTGCCCTGGCCGCGGGCTTTTTCCTGGCCGTGAATTACCTCGGGATCCACCCCTCCTGGGGGGTACTGGCCGCAATGCTGTTGGGAGGTCTGTTGCTGCGATGACCATCGCTTCGTACGCTCTCCACCCGGGCCGGACCCTGGCCATGGGCACCGCCGGCATGGTGGCCACCGGCCACGCCCTGGCCACCGCCGCCGGCCTCCGGGTGCTGATGGAAGGCGGCAACGCGGTGGACGCCGCCCTGACCGCCGCCGCGGTCACCTGGGTGACGATGCCGATGATGTGCGGCCCCGGCGGCGACGCCTTCATCCTGATCCACGAGGCCCGGACCGGCCGGGTGACCGCCATCGGCGGCAGCGGCCCGGTGGGCGCCCGGGCAACGGTGGACTACCTGCGCAGCCTGGGTTACCGGAAGTTCATGCCCACCGAGGGCCCCCTCTCGGTGGCGGTGCCGGGCGCGGTGGCCGCCTTTGAGGAGGCGATGCGCCGGTTCGGCACCCGGGGCTGGGAGGAGATCCTCGCCCCGGCGATCCGCTACGCGGAGGAGGGCCACCCGGTCCACCAGGTCACCGCCACCCACTTCGCCGAGTACCGGGAGAAACTGGCCCGGTACCCGGAGACCGCGGCCATCTACCTCCCCGGCGGCCGGCCCCCCCGGCCCGGGGAGATCCTGCGGCAGCCGGACCTGGGCCGGTCCCTCCGAATCCTGGCCCGCAAGGGGGCCGAGGCCTTCTACCGGGGCGAACTGGCCGCGGCCATCGCCCGGGTGACGGAGCGGGAGGGGCTTTTCGGGGCGGAGGACCTGGCCCGGTACTGGTGCGATGTCTACGAGCCCCTGCGGATCCGGTACCGGGAGTACGAGATCTTCCAGTTCCGGCCGCCCTCCCAGGGGATGATCCACCTCCAGGCGATGAAGATCGCCGAGGGCTACGACCTCCGGGGGATGGGCCCCACCGCCCAGGCCCATCACCTCCTGATCGAGGCCAAGAAGCTCGCGGTCCGGGACCGGCTCCGGTACGCCGGGGACCCGAACTTCGTCGACGTCCCCCTGGACTGGCTCCTCTCCGACGAACACGCGGCCGAACTCCGCCGGGAGATCGACCCCGACCGGGCCCGGCCCACCCCCAACCCCTACGCCGACGGCGACACCACCTACCTGTGCGTGGTCGACCGGGACGGCAACGCCGTCTCCCTCATCCACTCCCTCTCCAACGCCTTCGGCTCCGGGGTGGTGGCGCCGGGCACCGGGATCCTCCTCAACAACCGGGCGGGCCGGGGGTTTGTCATCGACCCGGACCACCCCAACGGCATCGCCCCGGGCAAGCGGACCATGCACACCCTGAACGCCTACCTGGTCCACCGGGACGGCCGGCTCCACCTGGTGGGCGGCACCCCCGGCGGCGACGGCCAGCCCCAGTGGAACCTCCAGGTGCTGGTCGCCCTGCTGGACTGGGGGCTGGACCCCCAGCAGGCGGTGGAGATGCCCCGGTGGACCCACGGCCCCTCCACCGACCCCGCCCTGGCGGACCGGCCCGAGGCGCTGCTCCTCGAGGACCGCTTCCCGCCGGAGGTGGTCGCAGGGCTCCGGGACCGGGGGCACCCGGTCCAGGTCATCGGCCCCTGGGCCAGCGGCGGCTCCGCCCAGGTGATTCGGGTGAACTGGGAGCAGGGGGTCCTGGAGGGCGGCAGCGACCCCCGGGACGACGGCTTTGCCATGGGGTTCTAGCTTCCTCCGGCCCCTTCCGGCGCTGCCGCCCGCCCCGGCGTTACCACCCGCTCAGGGGCTACCACCCGCTTCGGCGCTACCACCCGCCCCGACCCCCCGTCCAGCGGCTTGTGGCACCTCCGTCGCAACCTCCCGTCCGGTCAACCGGTCCGGCGCCCTAGGGCGCCGGACCGGTTTTGCCTGGCCCGGGGCCGGCTTGTGAGATCCGTCACCAACCCGCTCGGGCTCCCTCCCTATCGTGGGAAGCGAGAGACGTGCCTCGATGCGGAGGGATCAGCATGCGACCCGAGACGGGCAACTCCGGCCGGTGGAAGTGGGGGCTGGCCCTCACCCTGGTCCTCAGCCTCCTGGTGCTCCTCGTGGCCGGGCTGCAGACGTACCGGAAGGCCCCGCCCCTGCCCGAGCGGGTGGTCGACCCCCAGGGCAAGGTGCTGGCCACCCGGGAGAGCATCCTGGCCGGGCAGCAGGCCTTCCTGGGCTACGGCCTGATGCAGTACGGCTCCATCCTGGGCCACGGGGCGTACAAGGGCCCGGACTTCACCGCCGAGGCCCTCCACCTCACCGCCCGGTTCATGCAGGATCACTACGCCCAGGAGCGCTACGGGCGCCCCTTTGCTGAGCTGGACGGCGAACAGCGAGCCGCCATCGCCGAGCAGGTCCGCCAGGAACTGACCGGGAACCGCTACGACCCGGCCACCGGCACCCTGACCCTCACCGCCGGCCAGGCCGCGGCCCTGGAGCGGCTCGTTGGTTACTACGAAGAGGCCTTCGAACAGGGCGCGGCCGACGGTACCCTGCCCCCGGGCCTGGTGCCCGCCACCGCGCCGGACGGCAGCCGGCCCCGGGAGGCCCTGGCCCACTACTTCTTCTGGACCGGGTGGCTGAGCGCCGCCCGCCGTCCCGGCGAGGTCTACTCCTACACCAACAACTGGCCGTACGATCCGGAGGCGGGGAACACCGTCACCGCCGGTTCGGTGGTCTGGAGCGCGGTCAGCGTGGCGGTCTTCATCCTGGGGCTGGCGGTGGTCCTTTACCTCCAGCACCGCTACCGGCTGGAGATGGAGCCGGTGGAGCGCATCCCCCAGGTGGAGCTGCCCCGGACCATCACCCCGACCCAGCGGGCGACGGGCCTGTACCTGCTGGTGGTGGTGGCGCTCTTCCTGATCCAGTCCCTGGTGGGCGGCTACATGGCCCACCAGTACTCCGCTCCGGACTTCTGGGGGCTGGACCTGAACCCGATCCTGCCCTTCAGCGTCGCCCGGTCCTGGCACGTGCAGCTGGCCATCTTCTGGATCGCCACCGCCTGGGTGGCCACCGGCCTCTACCTGGCCCCCCAGATCAGCGGCGAGGAGCCCCGGGGACAGCACCGGCTGGCGTACCTCTTGCTGGGGGCCCTGGCGGTGGTGGTGGTCGGCTCCCTGGCCGGCCAGTGGCTGGGGGTCATGGGCAAGCTCAGCCCGCAGCAGAACTGGCTCCTGGGCCAGCAGGGCTGGGAGTACCTGGAGCTCGGCCGCATCTGGCAGCTCCTGCTGACCGGCGGGCTCTTCGTGTGGCTGGCCCTGGTCTACCGGGGGCTTCGGAAGGGGCTGGCCCGGGAGGGAGACCGGGGCGGGCTCACCCACCTGCTCCTCTACAGCAGCATCGGCATCGTCATGTTCTACATGGCCGGGCTGATGATCCGGCCCGACAGCCACGTCACCATCGCCGACTACTGGCGCTGGTGGGTGATCCACCTCTGGGTCGAAGGCTTCTTTGAGGTCTTCACCGTGGTGGTGATCGCCAACCTGCTCACCGGCATGGGGCTCGTTCGCCGGGAGAGCGTCCTCCGGGCCGTCTACTTCCAGCTGATCCTGCTCCTGGCCAGCGGCGTGGTCGGCACCGGCCACCACTACTACTTCACCGGCGGGCCGGAGCTGTGGCTGGCCCTGGGCAGCGTCTTCAGCGCGATGGAGGTCGTCCCCCTCACCCTGCTGATCCTGGAGGCCCACGGCCAGTACCGGCTGCTGGAGCAGGCCGGCCGGGCCTTCCCCTACAAGGGCACCTTCCGGTTCCTCATCGCGGTGGCCCTGTGGAACCTCTTCGGCGCCGGCATCCTGGGCTTCCTGATCAACCTGCCCGCGGTCAACTACTTCGAGCACGGCACCTGGCTCACGCCCACCCACGGCCACGCGGCCCTCGCCGGGGTCTACGGCTTCCTGGCGGTGGCCCTGCTGCTCTACGTGCTCCGGAACCTCGTCCGGCCCGAGGCCTGGTCCGAACGGCTGGAAAACCTCTCCTTCTGGGGCCTGAACCTCGGCCTCATGGGGATGATCCTCATCACCCTCCTGCCCGTGGGCTTCCTGCAGCTGCAGCAGGCCATCGAAGGCGGCTACTGGACCGCCCGGCTGCCGGAGTTCTACACCCGCCCGGAGGTGCGGCTGCTCCTCTGGCTCCGGATTGTGCCGGACTCCATCTTCATCGCCCTGGGCATCCTGCCCCTGCTGCTCCTGGTGGTCCGGGGGCTCCGGCACCTGCGGCCGGTGGCCCTGCCCGGGGACGAGCCCTCCGGAGCCGCCGCGGCCCGGGCTGCCGGGTCCCGGGGCTAGGCCGTCGCCGGGCCCCGCGGCCCGGGTGCCGGGGATGCGGCACCGCCGCCTCCCCCAACCTCTCACCGCCCCCTGCCTTCCGGCAGGGGGCGGTTTCGCTTCTCTGGCCCAGCCCTTCTCCGCTGCCCGCGGCGCGACCATTATCCAGAACGGATTCTATTTCCATGCAAATCAATTATTTTTTCCAGCCCGCGGGTTGACATCCGACAACCTATATGGATATCATTAAAGTTGTCAGTTGGCGCCTGGGGCGATGGTTCGGTTGGCACCCCGGGGTTGGGCCAGTTGGCCTCCTGGGTCACGAAGCGATGGGCGCCATCGCGAACGGGGAACCACCGGCCGGCCTGGCTGGCTGATCTTTCTTTGGGCCCGAGGTATGGACGAAAATTCTGACGAAAAGGAGGGGTCCGGCAGGGTGATCCGCTTCGAAGAAGTGACCAAGGAATACCCCGACGGCACCCGGGCGGTGAAAAACCTCAACCTCGAGATCCGGAAAGGGGAGTTCGTCTGCCTGATCGGCCCCAGCGGCTGCGGCAAGACCACCACCCTGAAGATGGTCAACCGGCTGGTGGAGCCCACCCGGGGCACCATCTACGTGGACGGCCAGGACATCATGAAGGTCGACCCGGTCCACCTCCGGCGCCGGATCGGCTACGTGATCCAGCAGATCGGCCTCTTCCCCCACATGACCATCGAGGAGAACATCGCCCTCGTCCCCCGGCTGCTGGGCTGGGACCGGGAGCGGTGCCGGCGCCGGGTGGAGGAACTGCTGCCCCTGGTGGGCCTCGACCCGGACCAGTACCGGCACCGGTACCCCCGGGAGCTCTCCGGCGGCCAGCAGCAGCGGGTGGGGGTGCTCCGGGCCCTGGCGGCGGAGCCGGACCTGATCCTGATGGATGAGCCCTTCGGCGCCCTGGACCCCATCACCCGGGAAGCCCTTCAGGACGAGCTGAAAAAGCTCCAGGCCAAGCTCCACAAGACCATCCTCTTCGTCACCCACGACATGGATGAGGCCCTGAAGCTGGCGGACCGGATCGTCCTCATGAAGGACGGAGAGGTCGTCCAGGACGGGTCGCCGGAAGACCTCCTCCGCCACCCCGCCAACGACTTCGTCGCGGCCTTCATCGGCCGGGAGCGGATGGCCCAGGCGGTGGGGGCCACCCCGGTGGAGGAACTGATGATCCGCCGGCCGGTGACCGCCGGACCCAGCAAGGGGCTGGCGGAAGCCGTCCAGCTCATGCGGCAGAAGCGGGTCGACTCGGTGGTGGTGGTGGACGAGGATAACCGGCTCCTGGGGGTGGTGACCGCCCGGCAGATCCAGCAGCACCGGGACCGGGCCCGGACCCTGGGGGAGATCATGTCCGGCGAGCCGGCCTGCGTCGAGGTGGGGGCGCCGGTCACCGAGGCCCTGCAGCGGATGTTCGTGGAGCGCCTGGACCACCTGCCGGTGGTGGACCGGGAGCGCCGGCTGGTGGGGCTCATCACCCGCACCACCCTGGTGGACCTCCTCTCCCGGGAGGGCTGGCCAAACGGCAGCCCGGGCGGCAGCGGCCAGGGGGTATCGGCATGAACGAGTGGGAGCGGGTGCTGCGGGTGCTGACCGACCCGGCGGTCCACCGGGCCGTCTGGGTCCAGACGGGGCAGCACATCTACCTTTCGGTGGTGCCGGTCCTGGCCGCGGCCCTGGTGGCGGTTCCCCTGGGGGTGTTCCTCACCCGGGCCCGGCGGCTGGCGGAGCCGGTGATGAACCTGGTCGGCGTCCTGCAGACCCTGCCCAGCCTGGCCCTCCTGGCCTTCATGATCCCGCTTTTGGGCATCGGCCGGCTGCCGGCGATGACCGCCCTCTTCCTCTACGCCCTGCTGCCGATCCTCCGGAACACCTACGCCGGCCTCCGGGCCGTGGACCCGGCCCTGATCGAGGCCGGCCGGGGCATGGGGATGACCTCCTGGCAGCTCCTCTTTCTGGTGGAACTGCCCCTGGCTTTCCGGGTGATCATGAGCGGCATCCGGGTCGCGACGGTGCTCATCATCGGCTGGGCCACCCTGGCGGCCTACGTGGGCGCCGGCGGCCTGGGGGACCTGATCCTGACCGGGTTTGCCACGGTCTCCGCCGGCCACATCATCGCCGGCGGCGTCCCCGTCACCCTCCTGGCCATCCTGGCCGACTGGGCTCTCGGCCGGCTGGAACGGGCGGTGACGCCCCGGGGCATCCGGGTCTGAAGCGGCAATTACAGGTCTGACGTGGCACAGACGGGTCGGAAGCCGCACACCCGGGTCTGAAGCCGCACGGGGGGTGAAAGACAAGTGGCGGCGTTTCTCTCGGAATTCGGCTCGTACCTGGTGTCCAACGCCGACCGGCTCCTGGAACTGACCGTCGAGCACCTCCAGCTCTCCCTGGCCGCGGTCGGCTTCGGCCTCCTGGTGGGGATCCCCGGGGGGGTGCTGATGGCCCGGTTCCGGCGGCTGGTGGGTCCGGTCCTCTGGGTAACGAACGCCCTCCAGACGGTGCCGGCCCTGGCCCTGGCGGGCTTTCTCATGATCCTCTTCGGCCTGGGGCGGGGGACGGGCATCGCGGTGCTCTTCTGCTATACCCTGATGCCCATCCTCCGGGCCACCTACACGGGCATCACCAGCGTCGACCCGGCGCTGGTGGAGGCCGCCCGGGGTATGGGCATGACCCGTTGGCAGATCCTACGGATGGTGCAGCTGCCCCTGGCCCTCTCGGTGCTGCTGGTGGGGGTGCGGGTGGCCACGGTCATCGCCATTGGTACCGCGACCATCCTCTCCCTGATCGGCGCCGGGGGACTGGGCCAGGAGATCTTCGCCGGCATCCGCCGGGTGAGCGACGTCCGGATCCTGGCCGGCGCCGTGCCGGCCGCGCTCCTGGCGGTGCTGGCCGATGCAGGGATCAGCTGGCTGGAGCGGCGGCTCACCTCCCCCGGCCTCCGGGTGGAGCGGAGCGCTGCGCAATCCTGAACGAGGAGGTTGGCAGAGAGTGCGGAGACTGGCACTTCTCGCCGCGGCCACCCTGGCCGCAGCGGTGGCTCTCGCCGGCTGCGGCGGCCCGTCCGGCGGCGGCAACCGGGCGATCGTGGTGGGTTCGAAGAACTTCACAGAGAACATCATTCTGGGCGAGATGATTGCCCAGTTGATCGAGGCTAAGACCGACTACCGGGTGGAACGGAAGCTGAGCCTCGGCGGCACCGACGTCACCTTCAAGGGCCTGCGCAATAGCGACCTGGACGTGTATGTGGAGTACGACGGCACCGCCTACGCCTTCCACCTCGGGATCGCTGATCCCATCGCTGACCCGGACCAGGTCTACGACCTGGTGAACGAGCGGATGCAGAAGGAGCTGGGCATGAAGTTCACCCAGCCCTTCGGCCTCAACAACACCTACACCCTGGCCGTGCCGAAGGAACTGGCGGAGCAGCACGGCCTCCGCACCTACTCGGACCTCGCCCGGGTGGCAGACCAGTTTGTCCTCGGGGTGGAGCACGAGTTCCTCAACCGGGAGCATGACGGCTATCCCGGCCTGGAGAAGGCCTACGGGTTCCGGTTCAAGCAGGTCGTCCCGATGGAGACCGGCCTCAAGTACAAGGCCATCGAACAGGGCGAGGTCCAGGTGATCAACGCCTTTGCTACCGACGGCATGCTGAAGAAGTTCAACCTGGTTATCCTGGAGGACGACAAGGGCTTCTTCCCGCCCTACAACGCCGCTCCCCTGGTCCGGCTGGACACCCTGGAGCAGTTCCCGGAGCTGGAAGAGGTGCTGAACCTCCTGGGCGGCCAGATCTCCGACGAGGAGATGCGGGAGCTGAACTACCTGGTGGACGAGGAGGGCCGGTCCGAGGCGGAAGTGGCCCGGGAGTTCCTGCAGCGGAAGGGGCTCATTGACTGAGGAGGCGGATCGGCTGAAGAGAACCGCCGAATGAAAAGGCCGACCGGGCCGGGGCTGGCCGACAGCTCCGGCCCGGTCACTGCCTTCCAGGACCCCGGGGCGGGGTCGCCCCGGCGCTCCCACCGCTCGGGATCGCCGTCGTCCGGGACCTTCTTCCCCGGGACCCTCTTCATTCCTCTTCTTCCACCCACACGTCGAACTCCACCCCCGCGATCCGGATCCGGAGGTGCCGGGGGCCGGCCGGGGAGCCGCCCGGAGACCCCGGCCCGGCGGCTCCCGTCGGGCTGGCGGCGGTGGCGGCGCCCGGCGCCACCGCGGCGGAAAGCTGCAGGGGGTCCACCGGGAGCATGCCAGCGAAGCTCACCAGGGGCTGCTGGAGGAGATAGCGCCGGACCTGGGCCAGCCGCCGGCGCTCCGCCCAGGCCAGGGCGTGAGCCTCGGCCAGGTCCACCTCCTGGAACCGGATCCGGCCGCCGGGGGGAAGCTGCCCCGCCGCCACCGCGTCCTGCCGGATCACCACCCCGATCTTGGCGTACCCGCCCAGGGTCTGCCGGTTCCGGAGGAGCAGGAAAGGCCGCCCGGAGGCCGGCACCTGGATCGCCCCCAGAGGATTCCCCTCGGAAACGATGTCCGCACCCTCCCGGTGCTCAAGGGGCGTCCCCTCCAGTTCCAGGGCCTGGCGGCTGGACCGGGGGCCGACCCGGAACTCGCCGGTGAGGAGCCGCTCCACCGCCTCCGGGGTGAACCGGTCCGCCTGGGGGCCCATCACCACCCGGAGCCGGAGCTCCGGCGGGTAATCGGGGATCCCGTCCGGGGGCAGCCGCCGGCCGGCCAGGTCGGCAGGCGGCAGGATGGGCAGCCCCACCGGCAGCCAGTCCCCGGCCTGCAGGGGCCGGCCCAGGGGCCCCAGCCCCCCGAAGAGGTCCTCGGAGCGGCTCCCCAGCACCAGCGGCACGTCGATCCCGCCGGCGACGCAGAGGTAGGTCCGGCAGCCCCGGATCGCGGGCCCGACCCGGAGCCGGTCGCCGGGGCCCGCCAGCACCGCGGTCCACCCGGGCACCGGCCGGGGGGAGCCGCCGCCGGCGGGGATCAGCTCCGCCGGAACCGGGGCCCCGGTGAGGCAGAAGGCCACCGGGCCGGTGAACTCCACCTCCAGCCCCGTCAGGGTGATCTCCAGCCCCGCGGCCCGGGACCGGTTCCCCAGGATCCAGTTGCCCACCCGGAGGGCCCAGTCGTCCACCGCACCGGCCACCGGCACCCCGTAGGCCTGGTAGCCCCGGCGGCCCAGGTCCTGCACGGTGGTCATCAGCCCGGGGCTCAGGATCCGCAGCCCCACCCCGGAGCCCCGGATCCTGGGGCAGACCGGCTCCGGCTCCGCCGCGGCCAGCCGCGCATAAGTCGCCGGGTCCACCGGGACAAACCGCACCTCGTCCCCGGGCGCCAGGCGGAAGGGTTCCTCCCGCCCGGGGTCAAAGAGCCGGAGGGGCGTCCGGCCAATGATTCGCCAGCCCCCGGGCGTCTCCGCCGGGTAGATCCCCGTCTGGTCCCCGGCGATCCCCACGCTTCCCGCCGGCACCCAGGGCCGGGGGTCCGGCAGCCGGGGGACCCGGAGGGCCGGGTCCAGGCCGCCCAGGTAGGGAAAGCCCGGGCTGAAGCCGAGGCAGTAGACCCGATACCGGCCGGCGGCGTGCCGGCGGATCACCTCCTCGGCGCTGAGGCCCGTCTGCTCCGCCACCCAGTCCAGGTCCGGGCCAGCCTCGCCGCCGTAGAGCACCGGGATCTCCACCACCCGGCCGATGGGTTCCCCATCATCCCCCGCCCCGGCCGCCTCCTCGACCAGCCGCAGCAGGTCCGACCAGCGGAGCCGGAGGGGGTCGTACTCCACCAGCAGGCTGTCGTAGCCCGGCACTACCTCCCGCACCGCGGGGTGCCGCCTCTTGCCCAGCGCGGCCGCCAGCCGGTGGACCCGCCGGTTGACCTCCGGATCCACCCCCTCCCCCAGCCGCACCAGCGCCGCCTGATCCCCGCAGGGCAGGACCTTTGGCCAAGGTTGCATGCTCTCACCCCAGCAAGCGCTCTCCCCCGGAGGTGGGCCGGGAACTCTCCCGACCATCCGGGGCCTGTGCGGATGGCCGGCACAGGCAGGAACGCCGGCCCCCTGGCAGGAACAGGGCCATCCTCCCTGGCAGAACAAGAACCATCCGGGCAGGATCTTTCCCAACACTGGCACAGATTCCTGCCGGGCCAGCACCCGGGTTCGTGCCATGTCGCCCCCCAGGTCCCGCCCACCGAGTCCCGCCCACTGGATACAGCCCACCGGCGGCCCCGGGCCCCGGACCGGTCCCCCGGGCCGGGGCCGCACACGGAAATAGCCCCGCACCCGAGGTGCGGGGCTGCTGGGAGGGAGGAGGGATCTGTTGGCAATTGTGCGGAAGGGCTCTGCGGAAGGGTTACGGACGCTCGAGACAACGCCTTTGCTGTATCCATATTAAGCATAGCCATCTGTTTTCGGTCCGGACCACCGGCTGTGGTCCCGATTTCCCCGGGACCCAGGTCCCAAACCGGTCCCGGACCTTCCGCCCTGGGCTGGCGCGGAAAGGGGGGCAGCCGCCCAGGCCTCACCCCAGCCCGTACATCTGGGTCCGGTACTCCTCCACCATCCGATGGGCGGAGAACCGCTCCTGGGCCATGGCGACGCTCTCCCGCATCATCGCCACCCAGGCCGGCCGCCGGTGGTAGAAGGTCGGGATGACCTCGTCCAGCAGAACCTGGTACAGGGCCTCCGCGTCCCGGGCGGCCTGGTCCGGCCCCGGGTAGCCGTCGCCGAACCCCCAGCCGTTCACCCCGTGCACGCAGGCCTCGGCCCACCAGCCGTCGAGGATCGACAGGTTGAGGACGCCGTTCATCGCCGCCTTCATTCCCGAGGTGCCGCTGGCCTCCAGGGGCCGCTGGGGGTTGTTGAGCCACAGGTCGCAGCCCCGGGTCAGAATCCGGCCGAGCCCCAGGCTGTAGTTCTCCAGGAAGACCACCTGCCCGGGGTACCGCCGGGCCCACTCCACCAGCCGGGCCACCATGGCCTTCCCGGCCTCGTCCAGGGGGTGGGCCTTGCCGGCGAAAATCAGTTGCACCAGCCCCTCCCGCAGCAGCGCCTCCGCCCGGTCCGGGTGGTAGAAGAAGAGATCCGGCCGCTTGTAGGGCGCCGCCCGCCGGGCAAAGCCGACGGTCAGGACCTCGGGCCGGAGCCAGTGGCCGGTCCGGCGGCCCACCTCCGCCACCAGTTCCGCCTTGCAGGCCATGTGCGCGGCCCAGAGGTCGCCCCCCGCCGCCATGGCCGCCCGGATCCGGGGGTCCTGGAAGACCCCGGGGTGGACCCCGTTGGTGATGTGGATGATGGGCGCGGCCCCCTCCACCCCGGCCCACATCTGCCGGGCGGTCTCGCCGTGGAGCGCGGAGACTCCGTTGGCAATCCGGGCGAGCCGGAGACCCGCCACCGTCATGCCGAAGGGATCCCCGCCGATGGCCGCCATCTGCTCCCGGCTGAGCCCCACCGACGCCCCCACGGCCTCCAGAAGCTCCAGCCGGTGGACCTCGTTCCCAGCCGGCACCGGCGTGTGGGTGGTGAAGACCACCCGGCTCCGGACCTCGGCCAGGGCCTCCGGGAAGGAGCGCCCTTCCGCCAGTTGCTCCCGGACCAGCTCCACCCCGGCCAGCACCGCGTGCCCTTCGTTGAAGTGGTAGACCTGCGGGTCGAGCCCCAGGGCCCGGAGGAGCCGGACCCCGCCCACCCCGAGGACCGTCTCCTGGAGCACCCGATCCTCCGCCGTGCCCCCGTAGAGCCGGTCGGTGATCCGCCGGTCCGGGTAGGCGTTCTCCGACAGGTTGGTGTCCAGAAGGTAGAGGGGCGCGTTGCCGAAGGCGTCGGTGTACCAGGCCCGCACCGCCACCTCCCGCCCCCGGAGCCGGAGCCGGACCCGGATCCCGGTGTCCGTCAGCCGGTCGGTGGGCACCGGCGGGTAGACGTCCAGGGGCCGGCCGTCCTCCCCGATCACCTGGTGGGTATATCCCTGCCGCCAGAGGATGCCGATGCCCACCAGGGGCAGACCCAGGTCCCGGGCAGCCCGGAGGTGGTCCCCGGCCAGAACCCCCAGGCCGCCGGCGTAGATGGGAAGGGCATCGTCCAGCCCATACTCCATGCAGAAATACGCTACCTGGGCCCGGGCCCTGTCCACCGCGGTCCCTCCCGTCTTTCCGGCCACTTTCCGGCCACCGCAGCGGCTCCGGCCGCCAGCGGACCCCCCGCCCCGCTCCCCGCCCCGGGTCCCCCGAGGTCCGGGGTTTCCTCGGGCCTGAGCCCTGGCAGCGACCTGGCACCAACCTAAGGATGGCCCGCCGGCCACCGCCCCATGCGGCGGCAGGAGTCCCGGGCCACCCCGGCGAAGGAGGCATGGCCGCCCTCACCCGCCGGCACACTATCGCCGTCCGGCAACGGCTCCGGCCGGCGGAAACCCGGCCGGCACCGCCCCGGGGCGGCCGGATCCCGGCGCCGCCCGCCGGAGCCGCAATCCGCCGGCGGAGGAGGTGCGGCGATGCCCCGCAAGAAGCCTTCCCAGGACCCGACCCCGGCTCGGGCGATGGCGGGCAAGTCCCCCCTCCGGGACCCGGCCAACCGGAGGCTGGTCGAGGCGGAGCAGAAGGAACAGCAGAACCCGCTCAAGACCATGCCCAACCGGCTGACCCACCCCGGCAAGGGGGATCCGGCCGCGGACCCCGAGGCGTACGCCGACCTGGCCACCGGGGAGTGGGATCGCTTCGAACCCTGAGGTGAGACCGTGACCGAAGAAGAGGTGCGAGCCCTCCTCCGTCAGGCCGGGGAAGAGATCACCGACGACCAGGGGCGGGTCATCGGCTACGTCCGGGTCCCCGCCCGGTTCAAGGTGAACCGTCCCTACCTGGCCGGCGGCGGCTTTCTCATCGTCGAGCGGGACGAGGAGACGGGGGCGTACCTCGGCATCGAGTTCGACGCCCTCTGGGACAAGAAACGCCGGCGGTACTACCCCGCCGGCTACTCGGAGCGGGTCTTCACCGCTCCGGATCTGGAAAGTGCGGTGCAGGCGGTGCTCGCCTACCTGGCGCAGGACCCCCCGGCCGGGGAGCCCGCCTAGGCCCCGGTCTGGCGGGCCGCCTGGTGCTGGAACCCCGGGAGGTTCTCCAGGACCTCCAGCAGCGCGAGGTTGGCCGCCTCGTTGGTCCCGATGGCCCTCAGGTCCGCCGGCGTGGGCAGGACGCGGCCGGGGGGCAGGACCCACTCGCCGCCGACATCCGCCCCCACCACCCGGCGGGCCCGGAGGAGGCCGGTCACCCAGGCCAGGAGGTCCTGGAGCCGCAGCTCCCCGCTGCCCCAGGTGGTGACCGCGTCCGCCGGGTGCAGGACGTCCTTGTCCACGGAGAGGTAAACGAAGGGCGTCGGCACCGCCTGGTCCAGCCACCGGCCCAGGGGCTCCGGCGGCCGCCGGTGGGGCACCCGCCAGAGCCGAGGATGGGCCGGGCCCTCCCGGTCCGGGCCGCCGATCCAGAGGACCCGCTGGACCCAGGGGAGGGCCAGGGCGTGGCGCACCCAGTTGCCGCAGGTGACCAGTCCGTCGCCCCCGGGGTCGCAGTCGTGATGCCGGTCGAAGAGCACCAGGGTCAAGGGGACCCGCAGGGTCCGGAGCCGGGCGTAGGTGACGTAGTGGTACTCCCCGGCCCCCCAGAAGACCAGGGGCACCTCCCGGTGCCGGGCGAGGGCCGCCTCCAGGGCGGCCAGGGCTTCCGGGGAGGCACAGCACCAGGTCCCCGGGGTCCCGGAGAAATCGAGCCAGTGGTGGGGGAAAGACAGGAGCCTGGGTTGCCGTGCGACGGTGCCGTCCAGGTTAAGAACCACGAACCGTGGAGCGGATGGCAACGCAGGGCTCACCCCTTCCGCCGGTCCGAAAGCCGCCCGCCGGTCAAGACGCTGCCCGCAGGTCTGAAGGGCTGCCCGTCGCTCCAAAAGCCTCCCGCCGGTGAGAAGCCGATGAGAGGCGTCAGTGAGAAGCCGGTGAGAGGCGGATCAGAAGCCGCTGCTCACCTGGTCCAGCCGCTCCACCTCCTCGGGGGTGAGCCGCCAGCCCAGGGCGCCGGCGTTTTCCCGGGCCTGGCGGGCATTCTTGGCCCCGGGGATGGGCACCACACCCTTGCAGATCAGCCAGTTCAGCGCCACCTGGGCCGGGGTCTTGCCGCCGTGGGCCTCGCCGATGGACCGGAGCAGCCGGATCACCGGGGCGATGGCCTCCAGGCGCCGCCGGCCGTGCAGAAGGCGCCGGAGCCCCGGAGGCGGGTTCTCGGGACTGTACTTTCCTGTCAGCAGCCCCATGGCGAGAGGACTGTAGGCGATGAGGGTAATGCCCAGTTCCCGGCAGGTGGCCAGCACCCCGTTCCGTTCCGGTTTCCGATGGAGGAGGCTGTACTCCACCTGGACGGAGGCCAGCGGGATGCCCCTGCGGGCCAGGACCCGGTGGGCCCGGCGGATCTGATCCGCGCTGAAGTTGGAGACCCCCACCGTCCGGGCGAGCCCCGCTTCCACCACGTCCCCCAGGGCCTCGGCCCAGGTCTCCACCGGCAGCGGGGGCAGCGGCCCGTGCACCTGGTAGAGGTCCACCTGGCCCAGCCCGAGGCGCTCCAGGCTCCGGCGCAGGGCCCGGAGCAGGCTGCGCCGGC
>QGUP01000209.1 GCA_003242505.1 Bacillota bacterium | reverse complement strand
AGCATCGCGCGGTTGAGCCACCGCGACCGTACCGCGAGTATCCCCATCGGGATCGCAGCGACCAGCCCGAGGCCGAGCGAACCGAACGCGAGCAGCAGCGTCGTCGGGAGCCGCTCCATGAGCTGCTGCTCCAGTGGGTGTCCCTCTCGCGCATACTCGGCGACCGCCGCCATGATCCCCCTCCTCCGCGGGATGCGGTGATGGTCGGCCCTCGGGGCTATCCAGGGCACCCAACCGCTGTTGTCCGACCGCAATCACCACATGAACACAGAAATATTCGATAAGTGCGACCGAAAAAGGACACACGGTAGATAGTGGACCCCCACGCGGTGGGCAATGAACCCGGCCCCGATGGGCAATGGACCTCTTGTTCCACTGCGTGTTCTCATTTTTCTCTTTACAAGACCCTGCGTTACGGTGTCAATAGTTAGAAGACCGCCACAGATACCGCCGGTCCCCTGCAGGGAGGCTTCGCTGCCTTGAAAGCTTTCCCGCGCTCATCCAACCTCCTGGCGCGGCCCTTGCCTACCTCCCCCAAGGGCGTCAGACGGGTCCAGCGCCTCGGTCCCCGTTCATTTCATATCCAAGGGGCGACCCCCGGCCAGTAGCGGCCGGGGGCCCACGCTGTCGATGCTTGATTCGCCACCAGCGAATCGATGGGATTTCGGATTGCCCCCACCAAGCAGGGGCAACCACTGGGGGCCGGAGTACGTCTCGTCTGGCGGGGACCCTGGAACTTACTTACCGCGACTCTCCAGCCCGAACGTTGTCCAGGCCGACGGTGCCGTTGGGGCTGGCCGCTGCCACCCCTGCCAGTGCAAGGACGGTAGCGACCGCCAGAAGCAAGGCAATAACCCGCTTCATGTTATCACCTCCTTCCCCTCACAAGACCTGATAAAATTCTTAAGAATGCCGGCCATCTTGAAGATGCGGTAGTCCTGCGCCTTTTGTGCGTAGAAAGAGCACATGTCAGCAAAGCGGTCGGCGACCACGTAATACCGCTGATCCGCGTAAGCCCGAGCGACAACGTAACAGGCTATCGCCCGGTCCCAATCGGTAGCAACCCGATGGTCTGGTTGAAGAAGTTCCTCCGCTGTCTCGACAGCGCTTTCACGGTCGCCCCGACGCAGCAGGTCAAGAGCATCCAAGGCCACCTGATGTACCCGCAAGGTATCCGAGGCGTAGGGAAGCAGAGCCTTCGCTTGTGCTACCAGAGTGCCAGCTTCGGGTTGCTCCTCGGCCAAGGCCAACCATGCGGCATTCTGCAGGCTAAACAACGCCTCCCTGTACCTTCCCGCCTTCAAATGCTCATCGCTCGCGTGCTTGTAAGACCTCAGCGCAGCCCCATACTGCATGCGCTTTTCGTATACCCACCCCAAGTTGTGGAGCGAACGGGCATGGAGAGTGGGGTATTGGTGCATGTCATCAGCAAGCAGATCGAGAAGGATCGCCTCCGCCTCACATACTTCCCCCGTCTCGATCAGGACCCGTGCCAGTTCAAACCGTCCAGCTATGGATAGGCTGGCGGTCTTGGCCTCAGACACCGCAGCAAAGTAGGTACGCGCTTCCTCCCAGAATCCCAGTTTGAAGGCGGCACGACCGGCCAGCAGCTGCAACTCTGACCGAACATCCTCCACAGCCCCTTCTATAGCCAGACTCGCTTCCCGGAAAGAGGCCAGGTAGCGACCTTGCACGTACAACGCCTTGATGGATTCCAGGTCCACACCGATCCCTCCGCCCACTGTTCCAATCGGTTCCATGTCAAATGTTACCAAGACAGGATCCGAACACACAATACGAACAATGTGTCCTTTTGTGTCAACTTGAGGAAACGCCGGTTCCTCGTGTTGGCGTTGGGAAAGCCGACAACACAGTCGCTGGGCATGTCAAGCGCCTACGAAGGCAGGTTCGAAGAGTCCCCCTGCGCAACAGCGGTAGCAACTCGCAGGCCGCCGCGGCTGGTCAGCGACCAGAGCACAAGTGCGCTGCATAGAAGGGCTGTAGCCAGGACAAAGAAGGCCAGCGGGATCGACGGTCTGCAACGAACCCGACCAGCGGGCTGAGGAGACTCAGCACGAGCGCCCAGAGGAGCGACTGGGTGGAGAGCACGACTGCTTCAGGATGAACGAGACCCCGGCGGTGATGGCCCCAAACAGCATCAGGAAAAAGAGCATCCGCTGCTCCGTGAGGACGACGGCTGCAGACCGGAACTGATGGAGCAGGCTGCCCCGGGCCGTGGCCGACGAAAGGCAGGAGGTACAACCCAAGAGAACAGGGGCGGCGCAGCGCCGCCCCTTCTTGCCACGTTGTCTTACCCCGGCTGCAGACCCCCGTGCAGCCGTACCGCCGGACCTGCCGTACCCCGGGCGAGTCCCCCATCACTCCTCCACCAGCCGATTCCGGATCGCGTAGATCGCCAGCTGGGTGCGGTCCTCCAGCCCCAGTTTGGCCAGGAGGCTGCTGATGTGGGACTTCACCGTCCGCTCGGCGATGTAGAGCCGGGCCGCGATCTCCTGGTTGCTGAGCCCCTTGGCCACCAGGGCCAGCACCTCCCGCTCCCGGGGGGTGAGTTCGGGCGTCGCCGGAGCGGGCCGGTGCATCTCCCGCATCAGCCGGGTGGCGGCAACGGGGTGGAGCACCGGCTCCCCCCGTCTGGCGGCCCGGATGGCGGCGATCAGCTGGTCCGGCGCCACGTCCTTGAGGAGGTAGCTGAGGGCGCCGGCCCGGATCGCCGGCACCACCCGCTCGTCGTCCGGGTAACTGGTGAGGACGATGACCCGGCTCTCGGGGCTGACGGCCAGGATCCGGCGGGTGGCCTCCACCCCGTCGAGCCCGGGCATGACCAGGTCCATCAGCACCACGTCGGGCCGGTGGGCCTCCGCCAGACGGACGGCGCTCTCCCCATCCGCCGCCTCGGCCACCACCGTGATCTCCGGCTCCGTGGCCAGAAAGGCTCGCAGCCCCCGGCGCACGACTTCGTGGTCATCGGCGATCAGCACCCGGATGGGCTCCGACACCGGACGCTCCCTCCCTCGCCTCAGGCCCAGGCATCTCACCGGGGGCGGGGACGGCACCGTCGCCCGGTGCCCCGGCGGGCGCCCCGGCATTCGCCACCCTGGCGCCCGGCCCTGGCTCACCGTCTTCCCTGGGCACGGGCACCTGCACCGTCACTTCCGTCCCCGCCCCCGGCCGGCTGCGAATCACCGCGCGGCCGCCCAGGGCAGCGGCCCGCTCCCGGAGTCCCGTCAGGCCCAGGGCGGTGGGCCGGAGGGGGGCGTCGGGGTCAAAGCCCCGGCCGTTGTCCCGGACCACCAGCCGCACCTGCCCGTCCTGAACTCCCAGTTCCACCACCACTTTGGAGGCCTGGGCGTGCTTGGCCACGTTGCTCAGGGCCTCCTGGGCCATCCGGAAGAGGGCCTCCTCCACCGGCGCCGGCAGGGGCGGCACCTCCGCCCTGCACGTCGCCTCCAGTCCATGGCGGGCTGCAAAGGAGGCCACGTACTCCCGGAGGGCCGCGGCCAGCCCCTGCTGGGCCAGGTCCGGAGGCCGGAGCTGGAGGATCAAGGCCCGGATGGTGCTGTGGGCATGCCGGGCCATGGCCTCGGCCTCCTTGAGCTCCCCACCCAGGCCCGCCACGTCGCCCTGCTCCAGCCGGCGGCGGGCCGCGGCCACCAGCAGGGCCAGGCTGAAGAGTTCCTGGTTTACGGTGTCGTGGAGGTCCCGGGCCAGCCGGGTGCGCTCGGCCAGGGCGCCGGCCTCGTAGGCCAGGGCCCGGTTCTTCTCCCCCAGTTCCCGGAGGGCGGCCATGGCCTCGGCCAGCCGGTCGGCCATCTCGTTCAGCTGCTCCTCCAGGTCCCCGATCTCGTCGGCGCTCTCCGGCTGCAGCCGGTGGCCGAGGTTCCCCGCGGCCAGGGCGGCCGCGAACCGGCCCACCTCCTGGAGCCGGTGCTTGAGCCGCCGGGCCGCCCGGAACCCCTGCACCCCGGCCCCCACCACCCCTCCGGCCGCGGCCGCCAGGGTGACCCACGTCAGCGTCCGCCCTTCCGCCCCCCAGGTGATGGCCAGCAGCACCGGGGCCGCCACCGCCGCGGCGGCCACCATCCCCACCAGAAGGTAGGAACCGGTCAGCCGCCACTGGATGCCCAGGAGTCGGGTCGGAGACCAGCTCGCCTCCTGGGGCCCCGGGGCGCTCGGCTCGTGGGGCTGCACCGGACTCCCCTCGTGGAGCTCCGGGGCGCTCGGCTCGTGGGGCTGCACCGGACTCCCCTCGTGGGGCTCCGGGGCACTCGGCTCGTGGGGCTGCACCGGGCTCCCCTCGCGGGGCTCCATGGCGCTCGCCCCGTGGCGCTCCATTGCCCTCCCCTCGCGGGGTTCCACGGGGCTCACCTCGTCCCCCGGCGGACCTGCAGCTCGCCGGCCAGGAGGCTGGCCTCAATCTGCACCCGCTTGGGCTCAGGACCGGGCTGGGGCGCCGGCTCCGTGACCTCGAGGGAGACGCCAAGGCCGCTCCGGCGGTGCTCCAGCACCTGGAGTTCACCGGCGGTGACCCGGGCCTTCACCGTCACGTCCACGTCCTGGGGCAGCCAGATGGTGACGTCCC
>QGUP01000208.1 GCA_003242505.1 Bacillota bacterium | reverse complement strand
TTTTTTGTAGTACTGAGTCTGCGGCGAGTGCTACCCCCTTCTAGTGGGCGGGAGGCGTAAGGTGTGTCTCACCCACCTGGCCGACCGGGCCGGCCGGCGGATGTGCTTGGACCGGATCAACTGGCTGGGGGACCGGCTCCACATCGAGGGGCCCACCCTGGGGCCGGCGGCGCTGCCCCGGCAGCCCTGGCTGCGGGACCTCACGCCCATCGCCGTGGCCGGCACCCACCCCCTCCCCACCCTCCTCCCCCCGGAGGCCCTGGTGGAGGTGAACCTCTGCGCCCAGGAGGGCAGCACCGCCGCGGCCGGGGTGGCCCTGGCCCCGGGGGTGGAGGTGCTGGTGGACTACCAGCGGGGGGAACTGACCGGTCCCGCGGCCAGCGGCCTTGCCTGCCGGCTCCCTGAGGGGTTCCGGCCCGATGCCTTCCACCAGCTCCTGCTGCACATCCAGGACGGTGGCGCCGAGGTGTGGCTGGACCGGCGACGCCTCGGCCGCATCCCGCTGCCCGGGCCCCTCCCCGGCCCCTGGGCGCTGGTGAGCCGGGGCGGGCGCACCCTGTTCCAGGGCATCACCGTCACCGCCCATTTGCGCCTGGGGGACCCCCTCCACCTGGCCGCCTCCGGCGGCGGACCGGACTGCCGCTTCCTGGGGGCGGCCCTGCCGGACTACGAGGTGGAGATGGAACTGCGGCTGGCAGGCCCCGATGCCGCTGCCGGCCTCTGCGCCTGGCGGCCGGCGGCGGCCGAGCCCGGGAGCGGCCCCGAGAGGCTGACCCCCGGGAGGCAGGCAGGAGGGGCGGCGGCTGACACCGGAGCCCGGGCCACAGCTGCGGCCGCCTCCCCGGCGGAAACCAGGGCCGCCGCCCTGGAGGCCCTGGTGCTCCTCCAGCGCCGGCAGGGCCGGTGGTGTCTCGCCACCCTGGTGCGGGACGCCGGCGGCGCTTCGGACTGGCAGTACGACCCCCTGCCCCTGGACTGGGATCCGGGCGCGATCCACCACCTCCGGGCCGTCAAGGCCGGGCGTAGCCTGGCGGTCTACCTGGACGGGACCTTCTGGCGGCTCCGGAACCTGCCGGAGGCGGCCCTGGATCCCGGTCGCTGCGGGCCGTTGGCCCTGGCCGGGGAGGCGACGGTCCTCCGGTTCGAGCGCACGGGCATCGGCCCCGGGGCCTCCACTGCCGCTCGCGGGGAGACTTGCTGACACAAGGGGGGAGAGCCATGACCATCCTCGCACAGGATCCTGCGCTGCTGGCCGCCGAGCGGGCGGAGAAGGAGTCCCGGCTCCAGGATTACCTTGGGCAGCACGGGCTGGACGCCGTGGTGCTGGCCCGGGAGGCGAACATAGCCTGGCTGACCGGCGGCGCCCGGACCCGGGTGGTCTCCACCCAGGAGACCGGGGCGGCTGTCCTGATCTACACCGCCGAGGGCCGGAAGATCGCCCTCACCGGGGTGTCGGAGGCCCGGCGGATCGCCGAGGAGGAGCTGGCCGGCCAGGGCTGGGAGATCCACGCCCACCCCTGGCACCAGGACCCCGAGCCCCTGCTCCGGTCGATCCTCCAGGGCCGGCGGGCCGCGACGGACGGCCCCTGGTGGCCCTGGCTGCCGCCGGCGCCGGATCTGGGGCGGCTGCGCTACCGGCTCACCCCGGCGGAGGTCGAGCGGCTGCGGTGGCTCGGGGCCCGGACCGGGGCCGCGGTGGCCCAGGCCTGCCGGGCTCACCAGCTCGGGGAGACGGAACTGGCGGCCGTGGCCCGGGTCCACGCCGCCCTGGCCGCGGAGGGCATCACCCCGGCGGTGGTGCTGGTGGCCGGGGACGACCGGGTCTGGCGCTACCGCCACCCCCTCCCCACCCCCCGGCCGGTGGAGCGCTACCTGATGGTGGTGCTCGTCGCGGAGAAGTGGGGGCTGCACGCCGCGGCGACCCGGCTGGTCCACTTTGGCCCGCTGCCGCCGGAACTGGAGCGGAAACAGGCCGCGGTGGCGGCGGTGGACCAGGCCTTCATCGCCGCCACCCGGCCGGGCACGGCCGTGGCGGAGGTCTTCGCCGCGGGGCTCCGGGCCTACGCCGCCGCGGGGTATCCTGACGAGTGGCAGCACCACCACCAGGGCGGGGCCATCGGCTACGCCCCCCGGGAGTACCTGGCCACCCCGGCGAGCGCCGAGGTGGTCCAGGAGGGCCAGGCCTTCGCCTGGAATCCGACCATCACCGGGGTGAAGACCGAGGACACCATCCTGGTCACCGGGGCGGGCGCCGAGGTGCTGACCGCGGTGCCGGACTGGCCCCTGGTGGGCGGCCGGCCGGCGATCCTGGTCCGGTAAGGACCCCCGCCCGGCACCGCCAAGAGCCAACGGGAAAAGGAGGAAGCCCCGTGTCTACCCCCACCCCCATCCCCCGCAAGTCCCTGCTGGAACTGGGCCCCGGGCCCGAGGACTTCCGCTGGGCCACCGGCATCGAGGACACCTTCGTGGCCGAGACCTGGCCCGGGCGCCGGCGGCTCGACCTGTACGAGCTCCAGTAGCACTACGACCGCTGGCGGGAAGACCTGGACCTGGCCGCCGAGACCGGGGTCACCATGATGCGCTACGGCATCCCCTGGTACCGGGTCAACCCCGCCCCCGGGGTGTTCGACTGGTCCTGGACCGACCCGGTCCTCGAGTACATGGTCCGGGAAAAGCAGATCGAGCCGATCATCGACCTGGTCCACTACGGCACCCCCCTGTGGCTGGAGAACGCCTTCCTCCACCCCCGCTACCCCGAGTACGTCGCCGCCTACGCCCAGGCGGTGGCGGAGCGGTACCGGTCCCTGGGGGTCCGGTACTTCACCCCCCTCAACGAGCCCCTGGTGACCGCCCTCTTCTGCGGGGAGATCCGCCGGTGGCCCCCCTACCTCCAGGGCCACTCCGGCTTTGTGGCCATCGCCCTCCAGTGCGCCCGGGGGGTGATCCGGACGGTCCAGGCGATCCGGGCCGTCTGCCCCGAGGCCGTCTTCGTCCACGTGGAGGCCAGCACCTACCACTTCAGCCGGGAGCCGGAACTCGAGGCCCGGTGCCGGTTCATCATGGACCGGCACCAGACCATGTTCGAACTGGTCCAGGGGCGGGTGGCGCCGGGCCACTTCCTCTACGACTACCTGCGGGCCAACGGCTTTACCCCGGCCGATGAGGCCTGGTTCCGGGAGAACGCCATCCCCATCGACGTGGTGGGGCTGAACTTCTACCCGGAGATGTCCGTCACCGAGCTCTACACCGGCCCCGACGGGACGGTCTGCCGGCGGAATGTGGTCCAGCCTGAGCGGCTGAAGGACCTGGCCCGGGACTGGTACGCCCGGCACCGGCGGCCGATCTTCATCACCGAGACCAGCACCAACCAGAAGAGCCACGACCGCCTCACCTACCTGGAGGAGTCGGTGGCCGCGGTGCGGGAGCTGCGGGCCGAGGGGATCCCGGTCATCGGCTACACCTGGTGGCCCCTGTACGACCTGGTGAACTGGGACTACCGGGAGGGCACCGAGCCCGTGGCCCACTACCTGGAGCCCATGGGGCTCTACGCCCTCGATCCCGCCCCCGACGGCGCCCTGCGCCGGCGCCCCCTGCCGGTGGCCGAGCGGTTCCGGCAGATCGTGGCGGAGACCCCCGCCCGGGTGGGACGGATCGGCGGGTAGCCCCAGACCCCGGGCCCGACTCCGCCCGCGCGGGCGGCCGGCCGATTCCCCGGCCGCCCGCCCACACATGCAACACGCCCCCGACCACTCCGGTCGGGGGCGTCTCGCTCTCGATTGCACACGGGCCCCAATCTCCGACCCGTGCTGCCCCAGTGCCGCCGCGCCGCAGCGGTGCCGCCGCAGCGCCGTCATCGCACCGTCCACCTGCTGCCGCAGCGCCAGCCGGCGGCCCGGCCTACCCCTTCATCCCCGTCAGGGTAATGCCCTTGATGAAGTACCGCTGGGCAAAGAGGAAGACGATCAGCACCGGCAGGGCAGAGACCACCGCGCCGGCCATCAGCTTGCCGTAGAAGGTGACGTACTTGCCCTGGAACATGGCGAGGCCCGGCGGCAGGGTGAGCATGTTCGGGTCGTTCATCACGATCAGCGGCCACAGGAAGTCGTTCCAGTGGCCCATGAAGGTGAAGATCGCCAGGGTGACCAGGGCGGGCTTCGCGAGGGGCAGGACGATGGTCCAGTAGATCCGGAAGGGCCCGGCGCCGTCGATCCGGGCGGCGTCTTCCAGGTCCCGGGGGATGCTGAGGAAGAACTGCCGGAGCAGGAAGACGCCGAAGACGCCGCCGAGGCCGGGGAAGATCAGGGCCGCGTAGGTGTCCAGCCACCCCAGCCGGTCGACGATCAGGTAGTTGGGCACAAAGTTCATCACCGACGGCACCATCAAGGTGCCCATCAGGATGCCGAAGAGCACGTCCCGGCCCCGGAACTGCATCCGGGCGTAGGCGTACGCGGCCATGGAACTGACCAGGAGCACCAGGGCGGTGTGGAGGCTGGCGGTGCGGAAGCTGTTCCACATCCACCGGAGGAGCGGGCTCTGGTCGCTGGTGGCCGCCATGATGGTCTGGTAGTTCTCCAGGGTGGGCTTGGCCGGGATCCACCGG
>QGUP01000207.1 GCA_003242505.1 Bacillota bacterium | reverse complement strand
CTTCACCGCCGGGCCCATGGCCGGGGACGGGGGCGTCGCCGTCCCGGCCCTGCCGGTGGAGGAGGTCCAGGCCCTCCTGCCCCCCTGGGCCCGGGAGGTTGGGCGGCCGCGGGCATGACCCTCTTGGATGGCCTCGCCGGCCTGAAGGAGGCCCTGGACACGTACGGCAGCCCGGGCGGCCGGGGTTGCCGCCCGGGCTGCCGCTGCTCTGGTCGCCCCCGGCTGTCACGGCTCCGGTCATCGCCCGGGCTGCCGCTGCTGCCACTCCCGGTAGGCCTGCCGGTAGGCCGCTGCGGCCTCCTCTGGGGTCTGCTCCCCCCGCATCACCGCCTCCCCCAGGGAGAAGGCCAGTTCCACCAGCGGCCAGTCCTCCTCGGTCCAACCGGGCACGGGGTGCTTCGGTCCGGCCAGGGCCTCGATCACCCTGGGCCCGAGGCCCATTTCCCGGTAGACCGCCTGTACCTCGGGGGTGATCCGGGGCGGGATCGAGCGGGCGGCGGCCACCACGGGGGCTCCCCGGTCCCCGGTCATGAACCGGACCATCGCCCAGGCCGCCTCCGGGTGGGGGGTGGTGGCGGCGACGGCCACCGACTCGTCGCCGTAGACCGGCAGCCAGTTCTCCGTGTCCGGAAACCGGGGGAAGGGGACCGCATCCCAGGGCGTCTGCTGGCCATACCCTACTAACCGGCCGTCCGCCAGGGACACGATGACGGCTGCCAGGAAGCCCGCCCGTCCCCGGTTGAAATCCTCGGGCGTCGGCTCGTCTGGGGCCGGAGGCGGAGGCACCAGGCCGTCGGCGACCAGCGCGCCGATGGCGCTCAGGGCCCGCTCCACCGCCTCCGGCGGCGGCACCGGCCCCTCCCGCCACTGCTGGTAGACCATGGTCTGGTAGAGGAGCTGGGGCTCGTAGGCCGAGACCGGCTGCACCCCCTCGGGCCCCAGCCGGTCCCGGAGGGCCGCGGCCAGCCGGCGGAAGTCGTCCCAGGTCCAGTCCGGCGCCGGGGGGCTGACCCCCGCCCGGGCGAGGAGGTCCGGGTTGAAGAAGACCATGCCGACGGCGTTACGGACCGGGAGCCAGTAGAGCCGCCCCTCCACCATCTCCGCCCGCTCGTGGGGCTGAAGCTCCACCCCGTCCCGCTGGACGAAGGGCGTAAGGTCCAGCAGCAGGTGCTGCTGGGCCAGCTCCGGCAGGGACACCCAGGCCCCCATGATCACGTCCACTTCCCCGGCCTCGATGAGGGAGAGCACCTTGGTCCGGGGGTCTCCCTCCAGGGTCACCTGGGCCACCCGGATGTGGCCGTGGGCGTCTTCAAAGGCCTGGACGATGGCGCTGTCGAATTCCGGGTGTCCCCGGGGGAAGTACCGCAGGGTGACGAGGCCCCCGCCCCCTGGCAGGGTTCCCGTACCCGTCCCCGGGGCCGCCGGGCCGGGGCCGGCATCGGCCCCGGGACCTGCCGGCCGCCCCGGGGGCTGGCAGGCGGTGAGGAGGCTCAGGAGCAGGCAGACGGGCAGCGCTCGGCGCCACATCGGCATCCCTCCTGCCGTTCCTCGTCCCGATCCCTGGAGCCGGTCTCAGGCCGGGGACCCCATGCAGGGCCGAGGCAAGGACCTGAGACCCGCTGCCCCACGGACCGACCCTTCACCGGTGGGACGCCGGGTGAAGCCGGGAAGTTCCATTTGTCTGAAGAGCGGCGCCCCGCGGGCACCCCGCCGGCGGTGAAACCGGCCCCTCTGCCCATCACCCCTCCCGGCCTGAGTCCTCTTCCCTCATGCGCCCCAGGTTCTCTTCCCTCGCGCCCTCCGGCATCGTCCCCCAGCTCTCCTCCAGGGCCCGGATCAGGAGGGCCAGGGTCCGGTTGACCGGCGCCGCCAGGCCGAGCCGCTCCGCCGCCGCGGCGATGGCGCCGTTGATCTGCATCACCTCCGTCGGCCGCCGGCGCTCCACGTCGGCCAGCATGGAGGACCGGTTGGCCCCGGTGGCCGCGGCCACCGCCAGGGTGTGGGCCACCGGGTCCGGGCACCGGAGGGGGATCCCCAGGGCCCGGGCCACCGCCGCCCCCTCCGCCACCGCCGCGGCCACCAGTTCCCGGGCCGAGGGCAGTTCCGGCAGCCGGCCGTTGGCCACCCCTAGCAGGGCGGTGAGGGCGTTGATCCCGGCGTTCACCAGGAGCTTGGTCCAGACCGCGGACCGGACCTCCGGCGCCGCCAGCACCTCCACCGCAAACCCCGCCCGGCGGATCAGGCCCGCCACCGCGGCCACCCGCTCCGGCTCCGCCGCCGGCCCTTCCCAGTAGGGCCCGATCTCCGTCAGCCCGCCCCCCGCGTGGTGGATCCGCCCCGGCCCGTCCATCCGGGCCCCCTGGGCCGTCACCCCCACCAGGGTCCGGGCGGACCCGACCCGGGCGGCCACCGCCTCGGCGTTGCCCAGGCCGTTCTGCAGGGTGAGCACCAGGGTCTCCGGCCCCAGCAGCGGCCCGATGGTCTCCAGGGCCCTTCCCGTGGCCGGAGCCTTCACCGTCAGCAGCACGAGGTCAAAGGGTCCCCCGGCCGCGGCCGGGTCGGTGGCCGCGGCCACCGGCATCACCTGCTTCTCCCCGGGGCCCGGGCCGGTGATGGTGAGCCCCCGGGACCGGATGGCGGCGATGTGCTCCGCCCGGGTGCTGATCAGGGTCACCGGCACCCCCGCGGCGGCCAACCGGCCGCCGAAGAGGCTGCCCAGGGCCCCGGCCCCCAGGACCGCCACCCGTATCCGGGCATCGGAGGCTTCACGCTGCGCGCCGCCTACTGCCATCCGGTCGCCGCCTCCTTTCATACCGCCCGTCATCTCGCCTCCTTATCCCGCCCCTCGTCTCGCCCCTCATTCCGCCCCTCATGCCGCTCCTCATTCCGCCCGGGCCCCCTGGTTCCCGGACGCGACGGAGCCACCCCGGGGATCGCCCCGGGGTGGCCCGGACCCGGGTCCCGGAGGGTCGTCAGATCCAGCCCCGGGCCTGCATGGCGTCGGCCAGGCGCTTGACCGCCACCATGTAGGCCGCCCGGCGCATGGAGACGCCCCGCTGCTCGTGGACCTTGTAGACGGTGTTGAAGGCGGAGACCATCATCCGCTCGAGCTTCTCGAGGACCTCTTCCTCGGGCCAGTAATAATTTTGTAGATTCTGAACCCACTCGAAGTACGAGACCGTCACCCCGCCGGCGTTGGCCAGGATGTCGGGGACCTGGAAGATTCCCCGCTCCGTCAGCCGCCGGGCGGCCTCCGGGGTAGTGGGGCCGTTGGCCGCCTCGACGATGATCCGGGCCTGGATCCGGTCGGCGTTCTCCAGGGTGATGACGTTCTCCAGGGCCGCGGGGATCAGGACATCCACGGGGAGATAGAGGACGTCGGCGGACCCGATGGGCTGGGTGCCGGGGAGCCCTGCCACCGTGCCGTGCTCCCGGGCCCACTCAAGGGCCCGGTAGACGTCGATCCCGTCCGGGTTGTAGACGCCGCCCCGGACGTCGGAGATCCCCACCACCTTCGCCCCCTCCTCGTAGAGGAGCCGGGCGGCGTTGGAGCCGACGTTGCCAAAGCCCTGCACCGCGGCGGTGGCGCCCCGGAGGCTCCGGCCCAGGCGGCGCATCGCCTCCCGGGCGCAAATGACGACCCCGCGGCCCGTCGCCTCCGCCCGGCCCGCGGACCCGCCGAGGATCATGGGCTTGCCAGTAACGAGCCCCGGCGCGTTGAAGCCCCGGAGCTTGGAGTACTCGTCCATCATCCAGCCCATGACCTGCGGGTTGGTGTTGACGTCCGGGGCCGGGATGTCCTTCTCCGGGCCGACCATCTGGGCGATGGCCCGGATGTACCCCCGGGCCAGGGCCTCCAGTTCCCGCCGGGAGAGCTGACTGGGGTCGCAGACCACACCGCCCTTGGCGCCGCCGTAGGGCAGGCCCAGGACCCCGCACTTGATGGTCATCCACATGGAGAGGGCCTTGACTTCGTCCAGGTCGACCTGGGGGTGGAACCGGACCCCGCCCTTGGTGGGGCCGATGACGTCGGTGTGCTGGCTCCGGTAGCCGATGAAGGTACGGATCTCGCCGTTGTCCATCCGGACGGGGATGCTGACGATCAGCACCCGGGCCGGCTCCTTCAGGTACTCATAGACCGCCTGGGGCAGGCCCAGGTCCCGGCAGGCGTTGCCGATGAGCATCTGGGCGCTCTGGAAGGGGTTGAGGGTCTCCCTTCCGCCTGTTTCGACATCCGCCACCGGTCGGATCCCCGTATCCGGAAGTTTGGCCGCACACATGGAAGGTCACCCGCTCTTGAAAAGTAGTCCTACCGGCTCTCCTCGTTCCGGACGCTGCCGATGGCTGACCGCTGGACGGTGATGTCCACCCCCGGTGCGATCCGCAGCACCACTTCCTTCTCCGTCAGGCTGCGGATGGTGCCGTGGATCCCGCCGATGGTGATCACCTTGTCCCCTTCCTTGAGGGAGGCCAGCATGGCCTGCCGCTTCCTGGCCTGCTGCTGCTGGGGCCGGATGACCATGAGCCACAGGAGCCCGAACATCACCGCGATGAAGACCAGGTTGAGCAGCTGCGGGTCCAAGAGACCGCCTCCTTTGCCG
>QGUP01000206.1 GCA_003242505.1 Bacillota bacterium | reverse complement strand
TAATAGGGGCCGGCCCCGGGCCGGGGGGAGTCGGTGGGGGCTGGCCGGCACCCCCCCAGGCAGGGGGCCGCCCGGGTGGCGGTAGTGGCCGGGGCCCGGGCCGCCCGGGCGCCGGTGCCTTCCCGGGGCGGCGACTGGGAAGTGGACCTGGCGGGCGCCTACCGGGTGCAGGCCGCCGGCGGCCGGGGGCGGCCCGTGAAGGGCTACAAGCTCGGGCTGGTGAGCCCGGCCAAACAGGCCCAGATGGGGATCGCGACCCCCATCTACGGCCGGATCTACCCGGAGATGCTCCTCGACGGAGAGGTGGTCCTCTCCCGGCTTGCCCAGCCCCGGTTCGAGCCCGAGATCGCGGTGGTCCTGCGGGACCCGGTGCCGCCCGGGGCTACTCCTGGGGTGGCGTGGCAGGCGGTGGGCGGCCTCTTCCTGGGTCTGGACGTGCTCGACAGCATCTGGCTGGACTACCGGTTCACCGCGGCCGAGGTGGTGGCGGACAACTGCTCCGGCGGCGCCTTTCTCCTCGGCCCCCGGCTCGGCGCCACGGTGCCCCGGGGCCCCTTGCGGCTCTACCTGGGCGGCGCCCTGAAAGCCGAAGGCCCGGTGGAGGCCCTGGGGGACCCGGGGGAGCGACTGGCCTGGCTCGCCCGGCAGGTGGGGGGCCTCCAGGCCGGACAGGTGGTCTTCCTGGGCTCCCCCGCCGGGGCGGTGCCGGCGGAGCCGGGGGTGCTGGAGGTTACCGGCCCCGGGGCCGACGCGCTCATCGCCCGGGCCGTGCTGTAGGGGTTCAGGTCTGCACAAGGGGGGCTGGCCTCTCATGGAGCGGCCGTTCTTTGAAGTGACCCACTACATCGGCGGGGTCTTTGTCGACAGGGGCGAGCGGTTTGCGATCCGCTACCCGGCCACCGACGAGGTCATCGGCACCGCGCCGGAAGGCGGGTGGGACGAGGTGGACGCCGCGGTCCGGGCCGCCAGGGCCGCCTTTGCCACCTGGGGCAAGACCCCGGCCACCGAGCGGCGGAAGGTGCTGAAGGCCTTTGCCCAGGCTATCCGGGACCACGCGGAAGAACTGGCCCGGATCGAGACCTGGGACGTGGGCCGGCCCATCCGGGAGAACCGGGCCGGCTACATCGACCGGGTCGCGGCCAACATCGACTTCTTCGCCGACCTGGCGGTCATGCACGGCTCGGAAGCCTACCCGATGGAGAACGGGTACATCAACTACGTCCTGCGGGAGCCGGTGGGGGTGGCGGCCCTCATCACCCCCTGGAACGTGCCGATGATGCTGGCGACCTGGAAGATCGGCCCGGCCCTGGCCTTTGGCAACACGGTGGTCCTGAAGCCCGCGGAACTGACCCCCATCGGCGCCTGGCGGCTGGCGCAACTCGCCCACCAGGCAGGGCTGCCGCCGGGGGTGCTGAACGTGGTCCACGGGTTCGGCCCGGCTTCCGCGGGGGAGTTCCTCACCCGGCATCCCGACGTCCAGCTCATCTCCTTCACCGGCGAAACCACTACCGGCCGGACCATCATGGCGGCCGCAGCCGGGAACCTGAAGCGGCTCTCCTTTGAACTGGGCGGCAAGGGCGCCAACATCGTCTTCGCCGACGCGGACCTGGACCGGGCCGTGGAGGTGAGCCTCCGGGCCGCCTTCTTCAACCAGGGCGAGTTCTGCCTGGCCGGCTCCCGGCTGCTGGTGGAGCGGCCCGTCTGGGACGCCTTCCTGGAGAGGTTCGCGGCCGCTACAGCCCGGCTCCGCCCCGGCGATCCCATGGACCCCGACACCACCCTGGGGGCCCTCATCTCCCGGGAGCACCTCGACCGGGTGCGGGGCTACCTCGACAGCGCCAGGAAGGACGGGGCCGAGGTGGTCCTCGGCGGCGATGCGCCGGACCTGCCCGCCCCCTTCCAGGCCGGCCATTTCCTCCAGCCCACCATCCTGGCCGGGCTGCCGCCGGAGCACCGGGTCTGCCGGGAGGAGGTCTTCGGCCCCGTGGTGACGGTGGTGCCCTTCGACACCGAGGAGGAGGCCATCGGCATTGCCAACGCCGTGGAGTACGGCCTCTCCGCCGTGGTCCAGACCCGGGACCTGGGCCGGGCGGTGCGGGTGGCCGGGGCCCTCGAGGCGGGCACCGTCTGGGTGAACGACTTCTTTGTCCGGGACCTCCGGGCGCCCTTCGGCGGCATGAAGCAGAGCGGCATCGGGCGGGAGGGCGGCACCTACAGCCTGGAGTTCTACACGGAGGCCAGGACCGTATGCCTGAGCAACCGCTAGGGCTGCCCAATCAGGCCGCGGCGGACCTGGCCCGGCGGCTCGACGAGGCGTGGGAGAGACGCCGCCCGATCCCACCCCTCACCGACCGGGGCGAGGTCGCCGACGCCGGCCAGGCCTACGGGGTGCAGAAGGCCTGGACGGAGTTGCGGCTCCGCCGGGGCGAGGGAATCCTGGGCCGGAAGATCGGCCTCACCAGCCCGGCCATGCAGCAGCAGTTCGGGGTCGCCGAGCCGGACTTCGGCACCCTGTGGGCCTCCCGCCATTTCCCCGCCCCAGGGGGCCGGGCCGACGTCCCCGCGGGCCTGTTCCTCCAGCCCCGGATCGAGGGGGAGATCGCCTTTCTCCTGGGCCGCCCCCTCCGGGGGCCGGGGGTGACCCTCCAGGAGGTCCTCGCCGCCACCGAGGCCCTCGCCCCGGCCCTGGAGATCGTCGACAGCCGGATCGAAGGCTGGCGGATCCGGCTGCCGGACACCATCGCGGACAACGCCTCCTACGGCGGATTCGTCCTGGGGCCATGGTGCCGGTCCCTGCGGGAGCAGGACCTGCGGCTGGTGGGGATGCTCCTGCACCACAGCGGCCGCCCGGCGGTGGAGGGCATCGGGGCCGCTGCCCTCGGCCACCCGGCCCGGGCGGTGGCCTGGCTGGCCAACAAGCTGGGCGAGTACGGCACCGGCCTGGAGCCAGGGGAGATCGTGCTCTCGGGCTCCCTGGGCCGGGCACTGCCGGTGGCACGAGGGGACCTCTTCGTGCTGGAGATGGCGGGCCAGGCGCCGCTGGCGGTGCGTTTCCTCTGACCCCCGCAAAAGTGCAAGAGCCGCCGCCCGGCCTCTGGCCGGCGGCGGCTCTTTCGATGCCTAGGCGCCCCGGACTCCATCCTGTGTGCCGGTCCTCGAAGCCACCGGCTCCCGGACCCGGCCCCTGAGGGCCAGGCGGGCGACCTTCCGCCGCCCCTCCCGCCGGCGGGCAACCTTCAGCCCCTCCCGGCGCGGGGCGGCCTGCCGTTCCTCCCGCCGGGGAGCGGCCGAGGCAAGGTACTGCCGGGCCCAGAGGAATCCAAGGACGTGGATCCCCGCTGCGCCGAGGAGCCCCAGGAGGATGTAGAGCAGCACCGACTTCGTGAGGAAAAACGTCACTCCCGCCGCCGCGACGCAGCCAAAGGCGACGAGCTTCAGCCGGAGGACGTCCTTCAGCAGTTCCCGCCGGATCGCCTCTCTCCTGGGATCGGCCCGGTGGACGGGGACCGAGTCGGTCCGCACCGAGGGCCAGGGTACCGGCAGCAGCCGCTTCCGCCTCCGATTCGGCTTCCGTCCTTGCCTCATGTCGGCCCTCCCCCTTCTCCCCGGAGCCCTGTCGGCCTGTTCTCCCTCCCCGGCGGAAACTTGTTACTACGGGCACAAATCTCCGCCAACTCCAGTGTACCAGCCCCTGGAGGGGGCTAGCAAGGCGCCCAGCCTTGCAAGTAGGCCGCCGCCCGGGGGTCCCGGGGTCGGGCAAAGACCTCCCGGGTCGGGCCGACCTCCACCAGTTCCCCTCCCTGGAAGACCGCCACCCGGTCCGCCAGCCGCCGGGCCTGGTCCAGATTGTGGGTGACCAGCACCAGGGTGTAGGCTCCCCGCAGGGTGCGCAGGAGCTCCTCCAGTCGGGCAGTGGCCGCCGGGTCCAGGGCGGAGGTGGGCTCGTCCAGGAGGAGCACCTCGGGGTCCACCGCCAGGGCCCGGGCTAGGCAGAGCCGCTGCTGCTGGCCGCCGGAGAGGGCCAGGGCCGACTGGTGCAGCCGCCCCCGGACCTCCTCCCACAGGGCCACCTGCCGGAGGGCCCGCTCTACCAGCGCCCGCAGCCTCCGGCCCCGGGCCAGGCCGTGGAGCCGGGGGCCGAAGGCGACGTTGTCGAAGATGCTCCCGGGAAAGGGGGTGGGGCGCTGAAAGACCATCCCCACCCGCATCCGGAGGGCCGTCAGGTTCACCCCGGGCCCGTAGATAGGCTCCCCATCCAGCCAGACCTGTCCCCGCACCGTCACCCCGGGGGTCTCGTCGTGGAGCCGGTTGAGGGCCCGGAGGAAGGTGCTCTTGCCGCAGCCCGAGGGCCCCACCAGGGCCAGGATCTCCCCGGGGGCCACCGCCAGGCTGACCCGGCGGAGGGCCGGCTTGCCTCCGTACCAGACGGCGAGCTCCCTGGCCTCGAGGAAAAAGACGTCGAAGTCCAGCTGTCGAATGGCGTGCTCGTCATCAAGGGCGAGAAGAAGACCCTGGGCGACCTCAGGGGCATGAATGTCAACCTGGTCGAGCTGTCGGTCTCCCACTACCTGCTGGCCCGCGGCCTGGAGCGCGCCGGCCTGGCCGAGAAGG
>QGUP01000205.1 GCA_003242505.1 Bacillota bacterium | reverse complement strand
GGGGCAAACCGCAGCCAGCGCCGGTGGTTTGCGGATCGGATCGGGGAGGCCCTGGGCGGGCTCCGGGGCAAGGCCCTCGGAGTGCTCGGGCTGGCTTTCAAGCCCGGCACCGACGACCTCCGGGACTCCCCGGCCCTGGACCTGATCCGGATGCTCCTCGCCGGCGGCGCCCGGGTGACGGCCCACGACCCTGTGGCCATGGCCCGGTGCCGGGCGGAGCACCCGGACCTGCCCATCGGGTACGCAGAGTCCCCGGCGGCGGCCGCCCGGGGGGCCCACGGCCTGGTCCTGGTGACCGACTGGCCGGAGTACGCCGCCCTGGACCTCCGGGCCCTCCGGCAGGGGATGGCCGCTGCGGCCGGAAGCCGCCCGCTCCTCGCCGACGGGCGGAACCTCTTTGACCCCGCGGCCGCCGCGGCGGCCGGCTTTGCCTACCTGGGGGTCGGCGTGCCCGGGCCGGGGGAGCCGGGGAGCGGTCCGGCGGCTGGGGTGCCGCAGCAGGAGCAGTAGGGTGCCCGCCGCCCCGGGACGGGGAAGCCGCCGGCGGCCGCCGCCCCGGAGCCGGGCCCGGTCGGGCCGTGAGCCGGACCCTCCCCGGTCCTGAGGGGCGAGAAACCCCGGGCTGCAGCCCGAGCGTCTAACGACCGAGCGTCCAACGATCGAGAGGCCGGCTGCGACGCCCGGGACGTCAGTCTCCGCCGGTCTCCGGCGCCCCCGCCGGCGCCGGCTCCCGGCGGTAGAGGGAGATCCCGATCTCCCCGAACCGGAGCTGCCGGAACCGGGCGAGGTCCCCCGCCCGGTCCGGCGCCGGGTCCTTGTGATGGTGATGGGCCACCACCACCCCGTCGGGGGCTACCAGGCCGGCCTCCGCCAGGGCCGCCAGCACCGGCGGCACCAGGTCCCGGCCGTAGGGGGGGTCGACGAAGACCAGGTCGTAGACCTCCCCCCGGGCGGCCAGTTCCGGGATGGCCCGGAGCACGTCCCGGCGCAGGACCTCCACCTGGGCCCCTTCCCCCAGCCCGGTAGCCGCCAGATTCTCCTGGAGAACCCGGATGTGGGCCGGCTCCAGCTCCACGAAGGTGCAGCGGGCAGCCCCCCGGGAGAGGGCTTCGAGGCCGATGCTGCCGGACCCGGCGAAGAGGTCGAGAACCGCCGCACCGGGAAGCCGGGGCTGCAGGATATTGAAGAGGGACTCCTTCACCCGGTCGAGCATCGGGCGGATGCCCCGCCCCTTGACGGTCTTCAGCCGGTGGCCCCGGGCGCGGCCGGCAATAATCCGCATCCCCTGTCCCATCCTCCTTGAAGGCTCCTCGGTCCCACCCGCACATGGACCGGGTTTCCCTGCCCCGCATTCTCGCACAGGGGCGGCGAGCCCGCAAGGCCGGCCGCGGGGTGGGCAGAGGGGCCCGGGAGGCGGACCAGGGAGCAGGCGGCGGGCCCGGAAGGCTGGTCCTGGGGCGGGCGGCGGCAGCAACCGGCTGCCCCGGGCCGGCCACCGGCGCCCCGGGCGGCGGCAAGGAACCGGAGGTGATCCACCTGTGCGCTGGCTGGGCGTGGCCGGCGGCCTCGCCGGAGCGGCGGGGGCCGGGTACCTCTTCCTCTGGGCCCTGGCACTGCCACCTAGCGAGCCCAACCGGGAGAACGGACTCTTCTGGGGAGCCCTCTGGCTGGCGGCCTTCCTGACCGGAGCGCGGCTGGCCTGGACCGGCCGGCGGAGGGCTCTCACCCTGGTGGGCTGCGCGGCGACGGTGATGGCCTTTCTCGGTCAGATGACCATCGGCTTCTTCTTCCTCCCCGGAGCGGTGCTCACCAGCACCGCGGCGGCCATCGGCGACCCCCGGGACGCCGGGCACCGGTCCGGCCGGCAGGCCGCCGGGTGGGGCGCCCTGGCCGGGGCCCTGGCCCTGGCCGGGACGCTGGTGGCGGACTGGGTCTTCTCCTCGCCCCTCACGCTGGAGATCCCCGGCTTCCTCGTGCCCCTTACGGTCCTGGTCGCCTTTGCCCGCCCCGGCGCCGGAGTTCCCTTCGCCGCCGGGGCGGCCGCGGGCTTCGGCTGGCCCTTCCTGGCCCTTCTCCTCTGGTTCTTCTGGCACTGAATCCGGGCGCCGGGTCCCCGGGCCCCGACCCCCTGCCCCCCGGCCGGCCATGTTGATAGCTGGTATTGATAGCAACTACCAACCTGTGCTAGCATCGGGGGCAAGGGAGGAGTCCCCCGTGAAATACGGAGCCACCATCACGGGCATCGGCGCCTACGTGCCGGAAGAACGGCTGACCAACGCCGATCTCACCCGCATGGTCGACACCAGCGAAGAGTGGATCGTCACCCGCACGGGCATCCGGGAGCGGCGGATCGCCCCCCGGGAGGAAGGCACCAGCCACCTGGCGGTCCGGGCCGCCCGGGAGGCCCTGGAGGCCGCGGGCCTCCGGCCCGGGGACCTGGACCTGATCCTGGTGGCGACCAGCACCCCGGACCTCACCTTCCCGCCGGTGGCCTGCCTGGTCCAGGGGCAATTGGGGGCCGGCCGGGCGCCGGCCTTCGACGTGAACGGGGTCTGCGCGGGCTTTCTCACCGCCCTGGTCACCGGTGCCCAGTTCATCGGCACCGGCGCCTGCCGGCACGTCCTGGTCATCGGGGCGGACACCTATTCCCGGATCGTGGACTACACCGACCGGAGCACCTGCATCCTCTTCGGCGACGGCGCCGGGGCGGTGGTCCTCTCCCGGACCGAGCCCGGCCGGGGCCTGTTGGACTTCACCCTGGCCGCGGACGGCCGGGAGGCAGGCCTCCTCTACTGCCCCCATCCCCGGAGCCCCGCCGCCACCCTGGCGGCCCTGGGGGCGGATCCCGCACCTTACATCCGGCAGCACGGGCAGGCCGTCTTCAAGGCGGCGGTGAGCGCCATGGCCGAGGCCATCACCACCCTGCTGGAGCGCCAGGGGCTCACAGCCGCCGACCTGGCGGTGCTGGTCCCCCACCAGGCAAACCTCCGGCTGCTGACCGCCCTGGCGGAGCGGATCGGGCTGCCGGAGGACCGGGTGGCCGTCTCCATCGCGGAGCACGGGAACACCTCGGCCGCCAGCATCCCCCTGGCCCTTCACCGGTGGGTCCATACCCGGGGGCTGCACCCGGGGGACCTGGTGATGTTCACCGCCGTGGGCGGCGGCCTCCTCTGGGGGGCCGCCCTGATGCGCTGGGGGTAGGGGCTCCTCCGGATGGGTGCCCCGGGAGCGGCAGGGCCGCGCCGGGGGCCGGGCCCGTCACGGGGCCGGGGTTTGCGCGCAGCGAGAGGACGCGTAGGAACAGGAGCCGTTGCGGGGCCGGGGGTTGCCCGGAGCGCCGGGATCCGTTACTGTTGTTGGTGGTATGCGACAATACCGACCGGGACCCAACCGGGAGGAGGTTCGACCCATGGGCGCCACCACGGCCCCCCTCGCCCACCGGCGCACCCGCCGGTTCCGGCGGGGGACCTGGCTGCCCCTGGCGCTCCTGGCCATGGCCCTTGTCCTGGCCGGGTGCGGCAGCCGCCGGGAAACCCCAGAGTCCGTCCAACCTGCTGAATCGGCCCAGTCCGAGGACCTGCCCCGGTACCGCCCCGCGCCGGCCTTTACCCTGACGGATCAGATGGGCCGGCGGGTCTCCACCGAGGGCGACCTGAAGGGCAAAGTGTTGCTGGTCAACTTCATCTTCACCCACTGCACCGACACCTGTCCGCTCCAGACCGCGCAGATGGCCCATCTCCAGCGGCAGCTGGTGGAGGCGGGGATCACCCCGGACCAGTTGCGACTGGTCTCCATCTCCGTGGACCCGGTCCGGGACACCCCGGAGGTGCTGCGGCGGTACGCCGAATCCTACGACGCGGACCCGGCGTACTGGCACTTCCTCACCGGCCCGGTGGAGGAGGTCCGCCAGGTGGTCGTGGAGGGCTTCAAGATCCCGGCCCAGATCCCGGATCACCACCAGCACGGCCACGGGGAGGGCCTGATCGCCCACAGCGATCTGACGGTGCTGGTGGACCGGCAGGGGCAGGTCCGGGCCTACTACCCCATCGAGGTCTGGGACTGGGAGAAGGTCCTGGCGGACGTCCGCCGGGTGCTGGCAGAGCCATAGCACAGAGCCATAAGCCAGGCCGCGGGGCTGCAGCGCAGCCCCGCGGCCTTCTTGTGCCTCTTGTAGCCCGGCGACTGAACAGGAGGGGCGGCGGACCAGGCCCGGCGGCGGTCCGGGGTCAGGCTCCCCCGGGGGCAAGATGCGCCAGGAGCGCCACCAGGATGACAAACCCCACCCCGTGGCCGATCTCCCGGAGGCCTACCCGCAGGGTCGGCTCCGGCCCAGGGGGCCGGGCGGCGATCCAGGCCGCGTGGAGGGCCGAGGGCACCAGGGCCCACCCATAGGGTGCGGCCCAGCCGGCGGCCACCCCGAGGCAGACCAGGTGAACCGCCAGGGAGAGCAGGTGGAACCTCCGGTTGGTCCGCTCCCGGAACTGGCTGCGGACCCGCACGACGCTGCCGGCCCAGAAGAGCACGGTCATCAGGGTGAGGGTCCGGGCTGCCGGCCCCACCTCCCCGGCCAGGGCCAGGGCGTAGGCCGGCACCAGCAGCGCGGAGGCCACGGTGCCGAGAAGGTC
>QGUP01000204.1 GCA_003242505.1 Bacillota bacterium | reverse complement strand
GTCCTCGCCCGGGAGACGCCCCTTTCCCGGGAGCAGAAGCGGGCCATCGCCCTGGCGGCGGAGGCGATCTGCCGGGAGGTGCTGGGCACGCCCCCCGGGCGGCTCCGGGTGATCTTCTGGCAGGTGCCGCCGGAGGAGACCATCGAAGGGCTGCGGGCGGAAGGGCTGCGGGCGGCGGACGAGCGTCCGCCGCCCGCTGACCGCTCCCCTGGCCGCACCGCTGCCCCGGCTAGTCCGCCGCCTCCTGGCGGGGATCCGGCGTGCCGTAGATGAAGTACTCGGCGGGCAGGGGCGAGCCGTACCAGATGATCCCCTTGTCCAGATCGGCTTCCTTCCAGGTGACGGGCTTCCAGTCCGGGTCAAAGATCAGGTAGCCGGCGTCGCCGAAGAGTTCCACCCGGTTGCCGCCGGGCTCGAGGACGTACATGAAGTAGGCCTGGCTGATGCCGTGCTTCCCGGGGCCGGCCTCGATGGCCACCCCGTACTCGGAGAAGACCTCCGCGATGTCGGAGAGGTGCTGGGGCACGCCGTACCAGTAGCAGATGTGGTGGAGCCGGCCGCCCACCCCGAGCCGGTCGCCCATAAAGGCCACCTCGTGGACCAGGGGGCTGACGCTCATCCAGGCGCCGACCTCGGCCCCGCTGTCGAGGACGATGTGCTCCCGCAGCCTGAAGCCCAGGGCGTCCATCATGAACTCCTTGTTGGCGGTCACGTTCCGGGTGAGGAGGTTGACGTGGTCCAGCCGCCGGACCGGCACCCCCCGGAGGGGCCGCTTCTGGGGCCGGTTGAGGAGCCGGGTCGCCAGTTCCGGGGGCGCCTGCCAGTACTCGACCTCCCACAGGAGTTCCATCGGATGGCCGTCCGGGGTGACGAACTGGAAGGCCGGGCCGTGGCCGTGGTCGCCGTCGATCCAGCCCCTACCGAGGCCGGTGGCCTTCAGCACCTCCACCCGGCGCTCCAGGGCCTGGGGGGAGGTGGTCCGCCAGGCCACGTGGCCCAGGCCGGGCTGCCGGGCCTCGGTGACCTTCAGGGTGTGGTGGTAGAAGTCCTCGTAGGCCCGGAGGTAGACGGACTGCCCCTCCCGCTGGGTCTCCTCCATGCCCAGGAGTTCCTTGAAGAACCACAGGGTGCCGTCGGGGTTGGGGGTATAGATCTCCACGTGGGCGAGCTGGGCCACCTCAAACAGCGGTTCCTTCACAGCCATCCTCTCCTTTCCTGGTCCACCGGCTCTTCGCCCGCCGGCCCCGTGGGCCGGCCCTGGCGCCGGTGCCGGTGGAAGTTGACGTCATCGGGGTTGATGAGGTCCGGGACGGTCCAGCCGTCCAGGTCGTACTCCGCCATGCACTGCTCGGCGAAGCCCTTGTACCGGTCCGCCGCCCCGGAGGCCACCGCGGCCAGGAGCACCTCCAGCCGGATGTTCTCGTGGTTGCCGGCGTAGTTCCGCTCGTAGAGCTCGTGCCGGCCGCCGAACTCGGTGCCGATGGCATCCCAGATGAGCTTCATCAACTTGACCCGCTCCACCGCGCCGCACCCGCCCGAGCCCCGGACGTACTTGTCCAGGTACGGCCGGATCTCCAGGGTCTGGAAGTCGATGGCGTGGGAGTTCAGGTAGATGAGGCTGCTGCTGAGGGTCTGCTCGATGATCTCCTTGACCCGCGGGTAGGCGATGGTGGCCAGGACCCGGTAGGCGAGGCCGTAGTCCGGGTTGGGCAGGACGGAGCCGCCGGTCCAGAGGATCGGGGCCCGGGCCATGGCGTCGGTCAGGCCCCAGAAGAGGTTCCGCCAGGCCAGGACCTCGCCAACCTGGGCCTGGACCCCCCGGAACTCCCGGACGCCGGTGGCCTCGACGCCCTTGAGGAGCAGGCCGGCGAGGAAGTCGAGCTTGACCGCCAGGCGGCAGCAGCCGTGGAAGGTGAACCGGGGTACGAACCCCGAGGCGGGGAAGAAGCCGTTGACCTTCTCGATGTCGCCGTAGACGAAGACGTTCTCCCAGGGGACCAGTACCCGGTCGAAGATGAAGATCGCGTCGTTTTCGTCCACCCGGCTGGAGAGGGGATAGTCGAAGGGGCTGCCCATCACCTCGGCCATCATCTGGTACGAGGGCCGGGAGATCAGCTTCACCCCGGGGGTGCCCATGGGCACGATGAAGACCAGGGCGAACTCCTTCTTCTGGATGGGCAGCGGCCCGTAGTGGGCGATGAAGTTGTAGTGGGTGAGGGCCGAGCCGGTGGCCACCACCTTGGCGCCGCTGACCACCAGCCCCGCGTCGGTCTCCTTCTCCACGTGCATGTAGACGTCGGCCACCTCGTCCGGGGGCCGGTGCCGATCCACCGGCGGGTTGACGATGGCGTGGTTGAAGTAGAGGACTTTCTCCTGGGCCTCCCGGTACCAGCGCCGGGCGTTGGCCTGGTAGGGGTCGTAGAAATCGGCGTTGGCCCCCAGGGTGGCGAGGAAGGCGGCCTTGTAGTCGGGGCTCCGGCCGATCCAGCCGTAGGCGATCCGGGCCCAGGCGGCGATGGCGTCCCGGGCGGCCACCAGGTCTTCCGCGCTCCGGGGCGCCTTGAAGAACCAGTGGGTGTAGCCGCCGGAGCCGGTGTCGGTCTCGGTGGTGAGGACCGGCCGGCTTTCGGGGTCGTGGAGGGCGTCGTACATCCGGGCGATCATCCGGGCCGCGTTCCGGAAGGCCGGGTGGGTGGTGACGTCCCGGCCCGCTCGCCGTAGACCCAGATCTCCCGGCCGTCCCGGAGGGACTCCAGGTACTCGGCGCCGGTGAGGGGTCGGGCGGTGCCCAGGCCGCTGTTCATCCCGCCCCTGCCATGGCTCACCTCGCCCGCACCGCTGCTCATCCCGCCCGCACCGCTGCTCATCTTGCCCGCGCTGCTGCTCATCCCGCAGACCTCCTCCCGTCGGGTCTCTCTGCTCCTCGGGTCTCCGGTCATCCCGCCCCCGCACCGCCCTCGCCGGGCTGTGGGTCCCCGCCCGGCTCCGGGCCCGCCCCGGGGCCCGCCTGGCCGCCGGCCCGCCCCCGGGCCAGGTCCAGGGCGACGTCGAGGATCCAGTCCTCCTGGCCCGCCACCGCCTGCCGCCGGCCCAGTTCCAGCAAGATCTCCCGGGGGTCGATCCCAAACCTCTCCCCCGCCCGCTGGGCGTGGAGGAGGAAGGTGGAGTAGACCCCGGCGTAGCCGATGGCGATCGCGTTCCGGTCGGGCAGGGGCTGGCAGGGGATCTGCTGCCCCACCAGGTACTCGGCGGCGTCCATCAGCCGGAAGACGTCCAGGCCCGGGTGACCCCCAGCCGGTCCAGCACCGCGGCGAGCAGTTCCGTGGGGGCGTTCCCCGCGCCGGCCCCCAGCCCCCGGAGGGTGCCGTCGACCTGGTCGGCGCCGGCCTCCAGGGCCGCCAGGGTGTTGCCGACGGCCAGGCCGAGGTTGTTGTGGGCGTGGAAGCCCACCTGGCACCGGAGGGCCTCCTTGAGGGCCCGGACCCGGTCGTAGGCGTCCCGGGGCAGCATGGCGCCCGCAGAGTCCACGACGTAGACGCAGTCGGCCCCGTAGGACTCCATGAGCCTTGCCTGTTCAGCCAGAAACTCCGGCGGGCGCATGTGGGCCATCATCAGGAACCCCACGGCCTCGAGCCCCATCTCCCTGGCCAGGGCGAAGTGCTGGGCGGCGATGTCCGCCTCGGTGCACTGGGTGGCGATGCGGACCACCCGGACCCCCCGCTCCGCCGCAGCCTGCAGGTCCCGCCGGGTGCCCACCCCGGGCAGGAGGAGGACCGCGATCCGGGCCCGCTCCGCGGCCTCGCACGCGGCGGCGATCAGGTCGAGTTCCTCCTCCCGGGAGAAGCCGTACTGGAGGGAGGAGCCGCCCAGGCCGTCGCCGTGGCTCACCTCGATGACCGGCACCCCGGCCCCGTCCAGCGCCCGGACGATGGCCCGCACCTGGTCCCGGGTGAACTGGTGCCGGATCGCGTGGGAGCCGTCCCGGAGGGTGGTGTCGGTCACCCGCGGGGGCTTCATGCCGTCACCTCCCGGATGCCCAGCAGATGCTGGGCGAGGACCTCCCCCACCCGGCGGGCCGCGGCGGTCATGATGTCGAGGTTGCCGGCGTAGGGGGGCAAAAAGTCGCCGGCCCCTTCCACCTCCAGGAGCAGGGTCACTACGGGCTTCTCCCCCCAGGGGGTCGGCCGCCGGTCAAAGACCACCGGCTTCAGCCGGTAGCCCGGCACGTACCGCTGCACCTCCCCGGCCATTCCCTCGGCGGCAGCGGCGACGGCCGCCTCGTCCACCCCGTCGGCTTCGGGGATCAGGTAGATGGTGTTTCGCATCCGGATCGGCGGCCGGGCCGGGTTGAGGAGGATGAGGGCCTTGCCCTGCCGGGCCCCGCCGACGGCCTCCAGCCCCCGGGCGGTGGCGGCGGTGAACTCGTCGATGTTCTGCCGGGTCCCCGGACCCGCGGAGGCGCTGGCCACCGTGGCGACCACCTCGGCGTAGCGCACCGGCGCCACCCGGTGGACCGCGTGGACCAGGGGGATGGTGGCCTGGCCGCCGCAGGTGATCAGGCTGACGTTGTCCGCGCCCAGGTGCTGGCCGAGGTTGACTGGCGGGACCACCCCGGGGCCCAGGGCGGCCGGGGGCAGGTCCACGGCGATGGGGCCCGCCCCCCGGGGCAGGGGGGGGGCCGGGGGGTGGGCCCTGGCGCGGGGGGCACAGA
>QGUP01000203.1 GCA_003242505.1 Bacillota bacterium | reverse complement strand
GAGAAGGCGAGGGCGAAGTCGCCGCTGCCGTGGTGGGCCACGCCGCCGGTCCGGGCCATCCCCAGGGGCGCCCGCCGGGCCAGCCGCCGGAGGGTGCCGGGGTCCAGGGGGGCGTCGGTGGCCAGGAGCATGATGATGGAGCCGGACCGGTCCGGCGGCAGGGCGGGCCCCGGAGGCCGGGGCAGGAGCCGGCCCACGGGCACTCCGGCCACCGTCAGCTCCTCCCAGCGGCCGAAGTTGGCCAGCACCAGGGCGCCGACGGTGAGCCGGCCCGGGAGCTCCCCGGCCGGCGGCTCCCCCGCTGGCCCGGCCCGGAGGGCCGCCCGGAGCCAGGGGACCGCCTCCGGGGGCACCGGCACCTGCCGGGAGGCGGAGCCGATCCCGCCCTTCACCTGGAAGGCCACCATCCCGGTGCCGGCCCCGACGCTCCCCTGGGCCAGGGGGCCGGGGTTTGCCGCGGCCTCCGCCAGGGCGGCGGCCACCGCGGCCGGGGTGACGTGGTGGGCCCGGATGCCGCTCAGCCGCCCGTCGTTGCACTCCAGGACCACCGGGTTAACGGTCCGGAGGTCCGGGTGCCGGGCCAGGACGTGGTCCGCCAGGGCCTCGGCGCACCGCCAGACGTCCAGGGTGTTGGTGAGGAGGATGGGGGTCTCGAGCCGGCCCAGTTCCTCCACCTGGGGCAGGCCGACGGCCTTGCCGTAGGCGTTCAGGACAAAGCACCCGGCCGGCACCGGTTGGGCCACCAGGTCGCCGGGATGGGGCAGCACCGCGGTCACCCCGGTCCGGGCCGGCGGCCTCCCCGGCGGGTCCGCCACCACCGTGGCGTGGCCCACCCGCACCCCGGGGACGTCGGTCAGGTCGTTCCGGGGCCCCGGCGGCAGCTGGCCGATGCGGATCCCGAGTTGCCGGGGGGTGGGTCGGGCAGAGGATGGGTGCACAGGGATCCCTCCTACCCAAGGGAGATACCAGCCCGGGCTTTCCTCCGGCTCGCGGAGGGGTACGACTTCGACATCATGGTGGAAGCCAAGCAGAAGGACGCCGCTGCCCTGCGGCTGGCTCGAGACCTGGGCCTGGAGCTGAGGCCCCTCCGGCCCCTGGCCGGGGCTACGCCACGAGATACCGCCGGGTGCGGCGCCCGGGGTTGGCGTCCTCAGGAGGACGGGACCGAGCCCCCGGTGCCGGTCCGTGCCCCGGACAGGACCGGGCTCTCGGGGACCCGCGGCGGGACCGGATAAAGTGGAGCCCCCGGGGCGGGCGCCCCGGGGCTCTGCCAGAGATGGCGGCGGGGCTGGCTGGGGCCGGCCCGCCCCGCACCCTAGGGCGTCAGGTCCAGGGCCGCGGGCGCGGTGATGAGGCCGTGGCCGGTGGCCCGCTCGTCCCAGCAGAGCGTCTCAAGGGTCCCCGCCGGGGTGGCCACGGTCCGGCAGCCCGGGGGCAGGGGGATGGCCGCCTGCTCCAGGATGGCCTCCGCCTCCGCCGGGGTGAGGTCCGGCTTCTTCTGGGCCATCAGGGCGACGATGCCGGCCACGTGGGGAGCCGCCATGCTGGTGCCGCCGAGGAAGTAGTAGCTGGTCTTGCCGCTGCTGAGCTGGTACGGGCCCACGATCCAGGAGCCGGGGGCGGCCACGTCCAGGTCCTGGCCGGGAAGGGCCCGGCTGGAGAAGTCGGTGATGTAGAAGTCCTCGGGATCCGTGGGGTCCGGGACGTCCTGGGCGTACCACCAGTTCGAACCGCCGGCCCACTCGCCGACCCAGCCCGCCGCGGCCACGGAGATCACCGGCTCATAGGCGGCAGGGTATCCCATCCCCGCCTCGCCGCTGTTCCCCGCGGAGGCGACGATGATCACCCCCTGGGCGATGGCGTAGTCGATGGCCGCCTTCTCCATCGCGTCCAGCTCCGGGCCGCCCAGGCTCATATTGATGATCACCGGGTGGTCCCGGAGGGGGCCCGCCTTCAGTTCGGCCACGTAGGTGATCCCCCGGGCCACCACCGAGGACCAGCCGGAGCCGTTCTGGTTCAGCACCTTGACCGGGATGATCTTCACCCGGGGCGCGACGCCGGCCACCGGCACTCCGCGAAGGTTGTAGCCGATGATGGTGCTGGTGACGTGGGTGCCGTGGGAGTCGGTGTCGTGCTCCCACTTGTTGGGCTGCTCGGAGACGGTGCCCCGGCCGCCGCCACCGCCGCCGAAGGAGCGGGCGTACTCCACCGCGATGCGCTCCTCGGGGAAGTACTGCCGCCAAGTCTTGAGGAGCCCCGTGTCCAGCACCGCCACGTAGACGCCCTCGCCGTCGTAGGGCACCTGCCGGTTGCCGAGGCCCGGTTCTGTGACCCCGATGGCGTCCAGGTTCCAGGTCCCCAGGCCGTCCAGGAAGTCCTCCACCGGTACGGGATCGCCGGGCCGGAGGTACCGGGGCCGGTCCGGGTTGGCCGCGGCGACGTAGGGCAGGGCCTGGATGGCGGCCAGGTCCGACTCCCGGGCCTGGAGGGTGACCGCCCGGATGGCCGGCACCACGTCCTGCACCTTGCCGTACCGGGCGAGGTCCGCCAGGATCCCGTCGGTGATGTCGGTGTTCAGCACCACGTTGATGCCCACGGTCCGGCCGGTGGGCGCCGCCTGGGCGGCCGGACCGGCCAGGGCCGTCAGCACCAGGGCAGCCGCCAGGGCTGCTAAGGCCTTTCGCAGCACGTCTCCAACCTCCTCTGCTCTGCCGTGATGGGACGGGTTCTGGGGCAGGGATCCCCGGCGGCCCATTCTCTCAATTCTTTCAACCGATTGGAAAAGATTCCTTTCGGCGCTGGTAACTCCCCCAGGCCGGGGGCCACGGCGCCGCGGGCAGGACTTTTGCCCTTGGACTCGAAATTCGACTCGGACGTGAAACTCGATCGATGGAGCCGAATGCGACAAATTCCCGGGCCGTTTGCCCTCGCCGGCGCCCCGGCAGGCCCCTGGCCTGTTGGGCGGACTGGGGCGGCACACGGCCGTGAGGGGTGAGAGGGTGGCGGACAGGAGCGGCGAATTCCGGCAGCAAGACGAGACCCGGCAGCCGCTGCAAGACGAGATCCGGCAGCAGAAGGAGCGCTGGGAGCGGGAGACGGTGGCCGGGAGCCTCCGGCGCAGCCCGGAGCGGCAGGAGGCCTTCGCCACCTCGTCGGGGATTCCGGTGGCCCGGCTCTACACCCCGGCGGATGTGGAGGTGGACTACCTCCGGGACCTGGGCTTTCCCGGGGAGTACCCCTTCACCCGGGGGGTCCAGCCCACCATGTACCGGGGCCGGCTCTGGACCATGCGCCAGTACGCGGGCTACGGCACCGCGGAGGAGTCCAACCGCCGGTACCGGTTCCTCCTGGAGAGCGGCACCACCGGCCTTTCCGTGGCCTTTGACCTGCCCACCCAGATCGGCTACGACTCCGACCACCCCATGGCCGAGGGGGAGGTGGGCAAGGTCGGGGTGGCCATCGACACCCTGGAGGACATGGAGACCCTGTTCGAGGGTATCCCCCTGGACCGGGTGACCACCTCCATGACCATCAACGCCACCGCGCCCATTCTCCTGGCCATGTCCGTGGCGGTGGCGGAGAAGCAGGGGGTGCCGCCGGAGAAGCTCGGCGGGACGATCCAGAACGACATCCTCAAGGAGTACGCCGCCCGGGGCACCTACATCTACCCGCCCCGGCCGTCGATGCGGCTCATCACCGACGTCTTCGCCTGGTGCGCCGAGCACATGCCCAACTGGAACACCATCTCCATCTCCGGCTATCACATCCGGGAGGCGGGCGCCACCGCGGTGCAGGAGGTGGCCTTCACCCTGGCCAACGGCATCGCCTACGTCCAGGCGGCCCTGGAGGCGGGCCTGGAGGTGGACACCTTTGCCCCCCGGCTCTCGTTCTTCTTCGCCGCCCACAACGACTTCTTCGAGGAGATCGCCAAGTTCCGGGCGGCCCGGCGGCTCTGGGCCCGGATCATGCGGGAGCGGTTCGGGGCGAAGAACCCCCGGTCCTGGATGCTCCGGTTCCACACCCAGACCGCCGGCTCCACCCTCACCGCGCAGCAGCCGGAGAACAACATCGTCCGGGTGACGATCCAGGCCCTGGCCGCGGTGCTCGGGGGCACCCAGAGCCTGCACACCAACGCCTTTGACGAGGCCCTGGCCCTGCCCACGGAGCGGTCCGCCCGGATCGCCCTCCGGACCCAACAGATCATCGCCCACGAGAGCGGGGTCACCGAGACCGTCGACCCCCTGGCCGGCTCCTACTACGTGGAGTACCTCACCTCCGAGATCGAGCGCCGGGCCCTGGCGTACATTGAAAAGATCGACGCGATGGGCGGCGCGGTGGCGGCCATCGAGCAGGGCTACATCCAGCGGGAGATCCAGGAGGCCGCCTACCGGTACCAGCAGGAGGTGGAGTCCGGCCAGCGGGTGGTGGTGGGGGTGAACCGGTACCAGGTGGAGGAGGAGCCCCCGACCGATCTTCTCCAGGTGGACCCGGCGGTGGCGGAGCGGCAGAAGGAGCGGATCGCCCGGGTCAAGGCCCGGCGGGACGGGACCCTGGTGGCCGAGCGGCTCGACGCCCTCCGGCGCGCGGCCCGGGGGAGCGAGAACCTGATGCCGTACATCCTGGAGGCGGTGAAGGCCTACGCCACCCTGGGGGAGATCGCCGACGCCCTCCGGGATGTCTTCGGCGAGTACCGGCCGGCGGAGATCTTCTGAGTGTAGACTCCCG
>QGUP01000202.1 GCA_003242505.1 Bacillota bacterium | reverse complement strand
AAGATCAAGCTGCTGAAGCGTATCAGTTACGGCTTCCGGAACCGCGAGGTTTATGTGCGGAAGATGCTCCTTGCCTTTGTACCCTTGGCTTGGCTGACCGCCGTTCCACACTTATTGACCTAGAGCCTAGCAGTTCTTGACAGAGCGTTGCATCTGGCGATAATATAATGGTTAGATTCGTGTCCGCATGTCCGCCATCTGGCTGTTCGATAGATGGGCGGGGCCTTCCGGGGCCCTGCCGGACAGGCTGCTAGCCGCCCCCGGCCGGTTCGGGGACCGGGCAGTCACAACCGACCGGAGCGGGCGCGCCTCGGCCTGAGCCCCTTCGGACCGCTGACCGTCCCCGACTGGGACCGACCGCCCTGGCTGGCGCAAGGTGGCAGCGCCTGACCGCCTTCGCGGCAGTTCGATCGGCGCCACCGGGTGCAGGTGCCGCCGTGAGGCTTCGGGCGGCCGCCATGACCGGTGCGCCTTTTGTTTATGTCCGGGCGCCTCCGCGTGCCCGCCGTCTGGACTTGCCAGACGGTTCCTTCCGCATAGGCAAAATCGAGCTGGTCGCGAACAGATGGGTGGCATGGGGACCGAGTCAACGGGCTCGGTTTTCTTTATTTTGTCACAGATGACGGGGGCAACCCCGGGGCCCAAAAAGCCCGAAGGGGGGTGAAGGCAGTGCTGGACTGGCTGATTCTGCCCGCGGTGGGCGTTCTGGGCCTGGCCCTGGGCCTGCCTGCCGGCTACTGGTGGCGCCGGCGGCAGGAGGCTAGGCAGATCGGCGCGGCAGAGGCCCGGGCGGAGGAGATCCTCCGCAAGGCCATGCGGGATGCCGAGGCCCGCAAGAAGGAGGCCGTGCTGGAAGCCAAGGAAGAGGTGCACCGGCTCCGGGCCGAGTTTGAGCGGGAGGTGCGGGAGCGCCGGAGCGAGATCCAGCGGCTGGAGCGCCGGCTGCTCCAGAAGGAAGAGCAACTGGACCGGAAGGTGGAGGCCCTGGAGCGCAAGGAGGAGGCCTTCCACCGCCGGGAGCGGGAACTGGAGCGGCAGGCCCAGATGCTCCAGGAGCTGGAGCGGCAAAAGCGCCAGGAGCTGGAGCGGATCTCCGGCCTCAGCACCGAGGAGGCCCGGCGGCTGTTCCTGAGCCAGATCGAGCAGGAATCCCGGGTCGAGGCGGCCAAGCTGATCCGGGAGATCGAGGCCGAAGCCAAGGAGACCGCGGAGCGCAAGGCCCGGGAGATCATCGCGACCGCGATCCAGCGGGTGGCGGCGGACCACGCCTCGGAGGTCACCATCACCGTGGTGCCGCTGCCCAACGATGAGATGAAGGGTCGGATCATCGGCCGGGAGGGCCGGAACATCCGGACCCTGGAGACCCTGACCGGCATCGACCTCATCATCGACGACACGCCGGAAGCCGTGGTCATCTCCGGTTTCGACCCGATCCGCCGGGAGATCGCCAAGGTCGCACTGCAGAAGCTCATTGCCGACGGCCGGATCCACCCGGCCCGGATCGAGGAGATGGTGGAGAAGGCCCAGCGGGAGATCGAGCAGCGGATCCGGGAGGAGGGCGAGGCCGCCTGCTTCGAGGTGGGGGTCCACGGCCTCCATCCCGAGCTGGTCAAGCTCCTGGGCCGGCTCCGGTTCCGTTACTCCTACGGCCAGAACGTGCTGAAGCACTCCATCGAGGTGGCCCACCTGGCCGGGCTGATGGCCGCGGAGCTCGGGGTCAACGTCGAGGTGGCCAAGCGGGCGGGGCTGCTGCACGATATCGGCAAGGCGGTGGACCACGAGATGGAGGGCTCCCACGTGGCCATCGGCGTCCAGCTGCTGCGGAAGTACAAGGAGAGCCCGGAGGTCATCCACGCGATGGAGACCCACCACGGCGATGTGGAGCCCCGGAGCGTGGAATCGGTGCTGGTCACCGCCGCGGACGCCATCTCCGCCTCCCGGCCGGGGGCCCGGCGGGAGACCCTGGAGAGCTACATCAAGCGGCTGGAGAAGCTGGAGCAGATCTCCGAGTCCTTCGAAGGCGTGGAGAAGGCCTACGCGATCCAGGCGGGCCGGGAGGTCCGGGTCATGGTCAAGCCCGACCGGGTCGACGACTACGGCACCATCAAGCTCTCCCGGGAGATCGCCCGGCGGATCGAGAACGAGCTGGAGTACCCCGGCCAGATCAAAGTGACGGTCATCCGGGAGAGCCGGGCGGTGGAGTACGCCCGCTGACTTCCGGTGACCGGCCCCGGGCAGCCCTGTGGGGCTGCCCGGGGCGGCCCGAGCGAGGTGGCAGCGTTGGAGCACGACCGGTGGTGGGACGACCCGGAGTGGTCGGAGCGGGCGATCTCGACCCGGATTACCGGCCTTCTGCGGATCCCGGAGGTCTCGGCGGTCCGGTACGACCCCAGGGAGCAGGTGCTGCGGATCCGGTTCCTCGTGGCCGGCGGGGTGGAGGAGGACCAGGTAGGCGCCGCCGCCGTGCAGCTCCAGGAGTCCCTGGAGGTGCTGGCCCGGCTGGAGGGCCGGCAGCCCCTCTCCCTGGCGGTGACGGGCTGGGTGGAGGCAGGGGTCGGCACCATCGAGGTGGTCCGGGACCCGGCCACCCTTACCGTCGGCGAGGTCTACCTGACCACAGAGCTTCTCCGGGAGCACTTCGGCGCCGGCCTGGTGGTGGACCCCTCCGACCCGTACCTGGTGGAGGAGCAGGCCCTGGCCCAGGAAGAGGTGATCCAGGCCCTCATCGCCGACCTCCGGGCCGGCCGGGCCCGGGGTCCGCTGGTCGCCATCCGGGACGAGGGACGGCTCCTGGTGTACAGCCAGTAAACCGGGCAGCAAACCGGGGCCGCTGGACCGACGGGCAGGACTCCCTGGGCAAGGGAGCCTGCCTGTCTTTGTGCCGCCCCGGGGCCGGGCGGCGGCCGCGGGGAATCGTAACGGTGGGCAGAGGCAAGGAGGAAGGGCCGTGCGAATTCTGTTCTTCGGCGACGTGGTGGGCAAGGCGGGCCGGGAGATCCTGGCCCGCCGCCTCGGCCCCCTGAAGAAGGCCTACGGGGCGGAGGTGGTGGTGGTCAACGGGGAGAACGCCGCCGCGGGCCTGGGGATCACCCCTGCCATCTGCGAGGAACTCTTCGCCCTGGGGGCGGATGTGATCACCCTGGGCAACCACGCCTGGGACAAGCGGGAGATCATCCCCTACATCGACGGCGAGCCCCGGCTCCTCCGACCCCTGAACCTCCCCCCGGGCACCCCGGGGCTCGGCTCCGCGGTGGTGCGCCGGGGCAGCACCCCGGTGGCGGTCATCGCCCTCCACGGCCGGGTCTTCTTTCCCTTCATCCCCGACGACCCCTTCCGGGCGGTGGAGGAGGAGGTGGAGCGGCTCCGGCGCCAGACCCCGGTGATCCTGGTGGACTTCCACGCGGAGGCCACCTCGGAGAAGGCGGCGATGGCCTGGTTCCTGGACGGCCGGGTCTCCGCGGTGGTGGGGACCCACACCCACGTGCAGACCGCGGACGCCCGGATCCTCCCCGGGGGGACGGCCTTCATCACCGACGTGGGGATGTGCGGGCCGTGGCAGTCGGTCATCGGCATGAACCCGGAACTGGCGCTGCAGCGGCTCCGGACCCAGATGCCCGTCCGGCTGGAGGTCGCCCGGGGGCCGGCGGTGCTCTCCGCGGTCTGCATCGAGGTGGACCCGGCCACGGGCCGGGCCCTGGCCATCACCCCGATCCAGGAGCGGGAGGAGGAGCCGCGGGGGGAGGAGCCGGCCTGATCCCTGGCTCCTGACCCCTGGCCCCTGGTCCCTGGCGCCACCGCAGGGCTGCGGTTACAGCCACTGGGTTGTCAGGAAGAGAACTCCTGTCCTGCCAAAAAGACTTGCAAATAGGGGCGGCTGTCGGTAACATATGACTTAACAGCCAACACCGGAGAGCGGGACGAAGGAGTGATCTTCCATGGATGTGCTTAAGGTATCGGCCAAGTCCAGCCCCAACGCGGTGGCCGGAGCCCTAGCCGGTTGCATCCGGGAGAAGGGGTGCGCGGAACTGCAGGCCATCGGGGCGGGCGCCCTCAACCAGGCGGTCAAGGCGGTCGCCATCGCCCGGGGGTTTGTGGCCCCCAGCGGCCTTGACCTGATCTGCATTCCGGCCTTCACGGACCTGACCATCGACGGCGAGGAGCGGACGGCGGTGAAGCTGATCGTCCAGCCTCGCTGAAGATGCCTCTCCGGCACGCCGCCCAGCGGTGCGGGCGGCGTTCTTCTTTGGCAGGAAAGGGGAGCCGGGGGGGAGAAGTGGCAATGCACTGCCCACTTTCCGGCGGCGGAGGGGCCGGACCCCGCCGGGGGTGGGCAACCTGAAGAGAGGGGGAAGCAGGTGCCGGAACTGCCAGACCTTCAGGCGGCCCTGGCCCTCCACCGCCGGGTGCCGGTGGTGGACGGCCACTGCGACAGCGTCCTCGACCTCTGGGCGGGGAAGCGCCGGCTCGGGGAGGCTTCTTCGCAGGGCCACCTGGACTTTCCCCGGGCCCGGGCCGGGGGGCTGAGCGCACAGGTCTTCGCCCTCTGGCCGGCGCCGGAGACCTACGACAAGCCCTCCCGGCGGGTGCTGCAGCTTCTCGACGCCCTCCTGATGGAGCTGGAGCGCTGCCCAGACCAGGCCCGGCTGGGCCCCCGGGCCGGGGGGATCAAAGGGGGCCCCCGGGGGGGGGGGTCGCTGTGCTTTATAAACACCTAAACCTCCCACCAAAAA
>QGUP01000201.1 GCA_003242505.1 Bacillota bacterium | reverse complement strand
CCCACCTCCCGGGTCCATCGCTGCCTCGGCTCTATCTCTACGGGCCGGAGGCGGTGGCGAAGACCCCCGCCGGGGCGGGCGGAAGAATGGGAGGAAAGGACCGCGGTGTGTGGGCGGCAAGGACGGCGGGAGAGTGGGCGGATGGACGGCGGGCGGGTGCGTGGGCGGCAAGGACGGCGGAAGAGCGGGCGCCAAGGACGGCGAGCGGGGGCCCGGGCGGAAGGGGCGGCCGGCGGGAGGGTGCCCGGCAGGGCCGGCGGGCCGGAGAGTCGGTGAGAGGGACGGTGGGAAGGACCGTGGAGTTCTTTGCAATCCGCCGGGTGAGCGAGGCGCAGCGGATCTTCCTCGAGGCGTGCCCCCGGGGGCCCCTGGGGGTGGAGGAGGTGGACCTGGAGGAGGCCCACGGCCGGGTGCTGGCGGCCGACGCGGTGAGCCCCGGGCCCCTCCCGGGCTTTGACCGCTCGGCGGTGGACGGGTACGCGGTCCGGGCCGAGGACACCTTCGGTGCCTCCGAGGGGCTGCCGGCCTACCTCCGGGTGGTGGATCGGATCCCCATGGGCAAGGCGCCGGAGCGGCCCCTCGGGCCGGGGGAGTGCGCGCAGATCGCCACCGGCGGCATGCTCCCCCCGGGGGCCGACGCGGTGGTGATGGTGGAGCACACCGAGGACCTGGGACCCGACGAGATCGGGGTCCTGCGGCCGGTCTCACCGGGGGAGAACGTGATCCGCCGGGACGAGGACTGCCCCGCCGGGGCCGTGGTGGTGCCCCGGGGCCGGGTGCTCCGGGCCCAGGAACTGGCCCTCCTGGCCCACGCGGGCATCACCCGGGTCCAGGTGGCCCGGCGGCCCCGGGTGGCGGTCCTGAGCACCGGCGACGAACTGGTGCCCCCCGGGGCGACCCCGGGGCCCGGGCAGATCCGGGAGTCCAACAGCTACGCGGTCCGGGCCCTGGTCCGGGAACTGGGGGGCGAACCCTTCTACCTGGGGATCGCCCCGGACCAGGAGGCGGCCATCCGGGAGCGGCTGGAGGAGGGGCTCCGCCGGGGGGATGTGGTGGTGGTCTCCGGGGGCTCCTCGGTGGGCGCCCGGGACCTGGTGGCGGGGCTCATCCAGCAGATCGGCGCCCCCGGGGTGCTGGTCCACGGGGTGCGCCTGAAGCCCGGCAAGCCCACCATCCTCGCCCTGGTGGACGGCAAGCCCGTGGTGGGGCTCCCGGGCCACCCCGTGAGCGCCCAGGTGGTCTTCGGACTTTTCGTGGAGCCCCTCTTGCGGCAGCTCCTCGGCCTGCCGCCTTTCCCGGCCTTCGCCGCCGGGGTCCGGGCCCGGATGGCCAAGAACGTCGCCTCCGCCACCGGCCGGGTGGATGTGGTCCGGGTCGCGCTGGTGGAGCGGGACGGGGAGTACTGGGCCGAGCCGGTCCTGGGCAAGAGCGGCCTCATCAGCACCCTCACCCGGGCCGACGGCGTGGTGGTGGTGCCCGAAGAGAAGGAAGGCATCCTGGCCGGCGAGGTGGTGGAGGTCCGCCTCGCATGAGGAGGCCCGCATGAGCTTCCCATGAGGAGGCCCGCACCGGAGGAGGACGGAGAATCCGATGGCTGAGCACCCGATGGACCAGCGCCGGAAGATCTACCTCGAGTCGGTGCCCGCCGCGGAGGCCCTGGAGCGGTTCCTCGCGGCCCTGGACGCCGCGGGCTGGCGGGGGGAGGTGGAGGAGGTCCCGGTGGACGAGGCCCTGGGCCGGTGGACGGCCCGGCCGGTCCTGGCGGCGATCTCTGCCCCCCACTACAACGCCGCGGCGATGGACGGCATCGCCGTCCGGGCGGAGGCGACCTTCGGCGCCAGCGAGACCAGCCCCAGGCGGCTGCGCCTCGGTCAGGAGGCCTTCTGGGTCGACACCGGGGACCCCCTGCCCCCGGGGACCGACGCGGTGATCATGGTGGAAGAGGTGAACCGGGTGGGGCCGGAGGAGGTGGAGATCTACGCCGCCGCCTCCCCCTGGCAGCACGTCCGGCCGATTGGCGAGGACATCGTCGCCACCGAGATGGTGGTTCCCCCGGGCACCTGCCTCCGGCCCCCGGAGATCGGGGCGCTCCTCGCCGCGGGGGTGACCCGGGTGGCGGTCTGGCGCCGGCCCCGGGTGACCTTCATCCCCACGGGGACGGAGCTGGTGGAGCCCACGGACCGGCCCGGGCCGGGGGAGATCATCGAGTTCAACTCCCGGGTGATCCTGGGGGAGGTCGCCCAGTGGGGCGGCGTCCCCGTCCGTCACCCCATCGTCCGGGACGACTACGAGGCCCTCAAGGCGGCGATCCAGGCAGCGGTGGCCACCAGCGACGTCGTCGTGGTCAACGCCGGCTCCTCCGCCGGCAGCGAGGATTACACCGTCCACGTGCTCCAGGAGCTCGGCCAGGTGGTGGTCCACGGGGTGGCCATCCGCCCCGGCAAGCCCACCATGCTAGCGGTGGTGGCGGGCAAGCCGGTCCTGGGGCTCCCGGGCTATCCGGTCAGCACCTGGGTCACCGCGGACCTGTTCCTGAGGCCCCTCATCTACCGGTTCCTCGGCACCCGGCCGCCGGAGCGGCCCCGGGTCCGGGCCCGGCTCACCCGGCGGATCACCTCTCCCATGGGGGTGCAGGACTTCGTCCGGGTCCGGGTGGGGCAGGTGGGGGAGCGGCTGGTGGCCACCCCCATGGCCCGGGGCGCGGGGACCATCTCCACCCTGGTCCGGTGCGAGGGGCTCCTGGTGGTGCCGGAGCACCTCGAGGGGATCGAGGAGGGCACGGAGGTGGAGGTGGAACTCCTCCGCCCGCCGGAGGAGGTCCTGGGGGCCCTGGTGGCGGTGGGGAGCCACGACATCGTCCTGGACCTCCTGGCCGCTCACCTCCGGCGCCGAGGCATCGGCTTTTCCAGCGCCCACGTGGGCAGCCTCGGCGGCATCACTGCCCTGCGCCGGGGGGAGGCCCACCTGGCGGGGGTGCACCTCCTGGACGAGGCGACGGGCGAGTACAACCTCCCCTACGTCCGGCGGTACCTGGACCGACCGGCTTACCTGGTACTGCTGTGCCGCCGGGAGCAGGGTTTTCTGGTGCCGCCGGGGAATCCCAAGGGTATCCGGGACTTCAAGGACCTGGCCCGGCCGGACGTGCGGTTTGTCAACCGGCAGCGGGGGGCCGGCACCCGGCTCCTCCTGGATTACGAGCTGCGGAGGGCGGGCATCGCCCCGGCCCAGGTCCAGGGCTACCGCCGGGAGGAGTTCACCCACCTGGCGGTGGCCGCGGCGGTAAAGGCCGGCGACGCCGACACCGGCCTCGGGATCCGGGCCGCGGCCCAGGCCCTGGGGCTGGACTTTGTCCCGGTGACCGAGGAGGAGTACGAACTGCTCATCCCCGCGGAGCACTGGCAGCACCCGGGGGTCCAGGCGATTCTGGAACTGATCCGGGACCCGGCCTTCCGGGCGGAGGTCGAGGCCCTGGGGGGCTACTCCATGGCCGACGCCGGCCGGATCCGGGAGTTCCGGCCGGAGGAGGCGCCGCGGCCCTGACAGGGGCCGTACCGCTTCCCCCGGCGGACAGTTTTTGCTACTCTATGAGTAGCAGAAACTGCATAGGGCTGTCTTGGCTCCGAGCCTGCTCGCCTGCCGGCCAATGGGGCCATGGCGGGCAGGCCGCGACCTGGCACGGCCGCCGGGCCCTGCGGCGGACCGGCCAGGTCAAGGGTGCGGCTGGAAACGGCCGCGCCTCCCGCCCCGGTACCGCCGGGGCATTGGAAAGGAGTCACGTGGCCGGCGCCGGGAGGCACCGGCGGAACGTGGCGCACCATCTCGACTCAGGGCGCGCCACGTTCTGTTTCTTCAGGGGAGCCGGGACCCTGGCGGCTGGCCTCGGGAGGGTGAAGCCATGCTGGATCCCTTCGGCCGGGAGATCAACTATATGCGGATCTCCGTCACCGACCGGTGCAACCTCCGGTGCGTCTACTGCATGCCCCTGGAAGGGGTGCAGCTCCGGCCCCGGGAGGAGTACCTGACCTTCGAGGAGATCGAGCGGGTGGTGCGGGCGGGGCTGGCCCTCGGCATCGACCGGATCCGGATCACCGGCGGCGAGCCGACGGTGCGGCCGGGGCTGGTGGAGTTCATCGCCCGGATCAAGGAGGCGGGGGTCCGGGACATCTCCCTGACCACCAACGGGATCCTCTTCCCGAAGATGGCCGCAGACCTGAAGCGGGCCGGGCTGAACCGGGTGAACATCAGCCTCGACACCCTCCGGTCGGAGCGCTTCAAGGCCATCGCGCGCCTCTTCGACGACCCCCAGGTGGTGCTGGATGCGGTGGAGGCGGCCCTGGAACTGGAACTCCACCCTGTGAAGCTGAACATGGTGGTCATGCGGGGCTGGAACGACGACGAGGTCGTGGAGATGGCCCGGATGACGATTGACCGGCCCATCCACCTCCGGTATATCGAGGTGATGCCCTTCTCCGAGGCCTATCCCTTCAGCGAAGAGGTGCTGGTGCCCGCGGCGGAGATCCGGCAGCGGCTCATGGCGGAGTTCGGCGACCTGGAGCCCCTGAAGGAAGGGGTCCCGGGGAACGGTCCCGCCCGGTACTGGCGAATTCCCGGGGCGAAGGGGACCGTGGGCTTTATCTCCGCGATGACCGAGTGCTTCTGCGCCGGGTGCAACCGGATCCGGCTCTGTTCCTTATACAAATCCCCAAGCCCCCGAGACCTCACTAGACATTTTTTCCC
>QGUP01000200.1 GCA_003242505.1 Bacillota bacterium | reverse complement strand
AAAGGCCCTACTGCCCCGCTCGACTTGCATGTCTTAGGCACGCCGCCAGCGTTCGTCCTGAGCCAGGATCAAACTCTCCGTAGAAACCTTCCTCAAGAAGGCTCCCACAAGAGAGCCAATCAGGCGTTCCGTACGGCACGCAGGCCTCGCTCGCTCACACTGTTCAGTTCTCAAGGACCGGAAGTTGCGGCGCCCGGTGCGCCGCCGACACTCTGGCATCATATCACTTCCCGGGGAACCTGTCAACCGTCCGGTTTGGGGTTCCCCTGCGCCCCGGCGGACCCGCCGGGCCCGTGCCCGGGGCGACGGCTATCACAATACCACAGTCCGGGCTTCTCTGGCAAGGCCTCTAATTGGTTCCGCAACTATCCTATTCTTCTGACCGCCGGGCGCCGGGGCGCCTCCTGCAGCCGGCACCACGGGGGCGGCATCGCTCAGTCCCGAAGTTGCCCGGAACAGGGTGAGGGCCCTGGAGCCCGAAGACGGCCAGGGCCCGGGCCCCTTCGGGGCGCGGGCCCTGGCCAGGACCCCTGCGGCCTCGACTAGCACCACCGGCGCAGCCGGGCCACCGCCCGCTCCCGGCCGAGGAGGTAGAGGGTGTCGAAGAGGGGCGGGCTGGCGGTGCGGCCGGTCACCGCCACCCGGATGGGCTGCATCGCCTGCTTGGGCTGCAGTTCCATCTCCGCCATCAGCCCCCGGGTGCACTCCTCGATGGCCGGGACGGTCCACTCCACCTCCTCCAGCCGGTCCGCCAGCCGGCGGAAGAAGGGCCGGATCTCCTCGGTGAGGAACTTCGCCACCGCCTTCTCGTCGTACTCGACGTCGTCCTTGAGGAAGAAGTCCACGAGCCCCGGCACCTCGCTCAGGACCCGCACCCGCTCCTGAACCTGGGCCATCAACTCCACAAACCAGTTCCAGCGGGCCCGGGCCTCCTCCTCGGTGATCAGCCCGGCCTGGACCACAAAGGGCAGGGCCAGCTCCGCGAACTCCTCCCGGCTCTTGCGCCGGAGGTAGACGCCGTTCATCCACTCCAGCTTTTCCTCGTCGAAGACCGCGGCGGCCTTGTTCACATCGTAGATGTTGAACTCCCTGATGATCTCTTCCTTGCTCAGGATCTCCCGGCCCTCGCCCTTCGGGGTCCAGCCCAGGAGGGCCAGGTAGTTGAAGAGGGCCTCCCCGAGGATCCCCTTCTCCCGGAGGCTGGTGACCGACATCTCCCCCTTGCGCTTGGAGATCTTCCCCCGCTCGGCGTTCAGCAGGTGGGAGACGTGGGCGAACCGGGGCGGCTCCACCCCCAGGGCCCGGTAGATCAGGATCTGGACCGGAGTGTTGGAGATGTGCCCCTCCCCCCGGACCACGTCGGTGATCTTCATGGTGATGTCGTCCACCACCACGGTGAAGTTGTAGGTGGGGATCCCGTTGGACCGGACCAGGATCGGGTCGCTGATGGAATCCGTGGGGAAGGAGATCTCCCCCCGGATCATGTCGTGGTAGGTGATGACCTCCCCGTCGGGCACCTTCAGCCGCCAGGCCGGGCGCCGGCCCTCGGCCTCCAGCCGGGCCTTCTCCTCCTCGGTGAGGCGCAGGCAGCGCCGGCTGTACTTGTAGGCCACCTTCTTCCGGTCCGCCTCCGCCCGCTCGGCCGCCAGTTCTTCCGGGGTGCAGTAGCAGGGATAGACCGCCCCAACGGCCTTCAGCTTCTCCAGGTACTCCTGGTAGAGGTGCAGCCGGCCCATCTGCCGGTACGGGGCGTAGGGGCCGCCGATGTCGGGCCCCTCGTCCCAGTCCAGGCCCAGCCACTTCATCTCGTTGATGATGACCTCTTCCCACTCGGGCCGGGAGCGCTCCTGGTCGGTATCCTCGAACCGGAGGACAAAGGTGCCGCCCTGGCTCCGGGCCCAGAGCCAGTTGAAGAGCATGGTGTGGGCGTTGCCCACATGGATCGGCCCGGTGGGCGAGGGGGCAAAGCGGAGTCGCATCTGGCTCATCTGGAACAACCTCCCCGAATCCCCGCAAGAGCGAACTGGCAATCCCCGCCACAGCAAACTTCCCTGAAAGAAGAAACTCCCGCCCCCGGAGGGACGGGAGTCGATCCCGCGGTACCACCCTGCTTGGGCCACGGCCGTGGCCCCGCTCTGCTCCCGTAACGGAGGAGTCGCCGCCCGGACTACTGGGCCGGAGGATCCTGCCGGCCGTTCGCCCTGGGGCTCCCGGGGCTCTTCAGCGGCGCCAGGCACCGGCTTGCACCCGCCGCCGGCTCGCTGGGGCTCTGGACAGCCGCTTACTCCTCCCGGTCATCGCGCTGGCGGATTGGATTCTCACTCACCGGAGTATTGTAGCGTACCGGCTCGTCCCCTGTCAAAGGGGCCGTCCCGGCCTGGCCGGAGCGGTCCCATCACGAATAGAGGCGGTGGAGAAGGTAGACCGCCCCCAGGCCCGGGAGGCCGAGAACCCCTACCACGAGCCCGGTGACGGGGTTGAGGGGCAGGTGGAACCCGGCGACCAGCCCCACCAGGTTCAGCGCCCAGAGGCCGAGGTACCCCAGGGCCATGCGGCCGGCCAGCAGGCCCAGATACCGAAGGGGCTCCGCCAGCCACTGCAGCACCACGGCACCGGCCACAGCCAGGGCCACCCAGACCAGCCACCCGGTCTCCACCGCCCGCCCCCTCCCACTAGCCCTGGACTTCCCGGGGCGGCTGCCCCCGGAGCTCCTGGACCTTCCGCAGCAGGTAGACGTACTTCCGCTCGGCCGCCTCCAGTTGATAGATGACGTGATCCACCAGGTCCGGGTCCCGGACCCCGTTGACCTCCTGGAACCGGGCCTGGGCCGTCTGCCACTCCCGGAGGGCCTCCTGGGCCGCGTCGACCAGTTCCTGCTCCTCCCGGTCCGGCCGGCTCCGCCCTCCCACCGCCGGCAACCCCTCGGGCTCCCCGGCCGGGTCCCGCCCCGCCAGGCGAACGGCGAGGTGATGGCCCCACTGCCAGATCCGAGCCAAGTGGATGGGCATCGAAACCCCTCCCCTGCCCCCGCCGCGGCCGTCGCCGGTTTCCGCACCAGTCTATGCGGCGGCGGGATCTGGGATTCCCGCCCATCAGTCTGTCCAGGGGTTGCCGGAATTAGTCCAGGTGCCCTCACATCTCCCGGCGGCCCTCCAGGGCTTTGGCCAGGGTCACTTCGTCCGCGTACTCCAGGTCCCCGCCCACCGGCAGGCCCCGGGCGATCCGGGTCACCTTGATCCCCAGGGGCTTGATGACCCGGGCGAGGTAGATCGCCGTAGCCTCCCCCTCGGTGGTGGGGTTGGTGCAGAGGATCACTTCCCGAACCCCCGGGTTGGCCAGCCGCTGGAGGAGTTCCCGGACCCGGAGTTCCTCCGGGCCGACCCCCTCCATCGGGTTGATGGTCCCGTGGAGGACGTGGTAGACCCCCCGGTACTCCCGGGTCTTCTCCATCGCGACGACGTCCCGGGGCTCCTCCACCACGCAGATGGTGCCGTGGTCCCGGTCCGGGTTGGCGCAGATGGCGCAGGGGTCGGTGTCGGTGAGGGAAAAGCAGACAGAGCAATAGCGGATCCGGTCCCGGGCGGTCTGGATCGCGCCCAGGAGCCGATCCACGTCCTCTTTCGGGGCGTTGAGCAGGTAGAAGGCGAGGCGCTGGCCGCTCTTGGGGCCGACCCCCGGCAGCCGGGTCAGTTCCTCAATCAGTCGGGCGATGGGTTCCGGGTACAACATGGCTGCCTGCGCCGGCTCCTATCCGAAAAGGCCGGGGATCTTGGGCATGCCGCCGGGAAGGAGTTTCTTCATCTCGGCCTCCGCCATCTCCTCGGCCTTCTTCATGCCCTCGTTGACCGCCGCGACGATCAGGTCCTGGAGCATCTCCACGTCGTCGGGGTCCACCACCTCCGGGGCGATGGTGATGGACTTCAGCTCCTTCCGCCCCGACACCACCACCTTGACGGCGCCGCCGCCGGCGCTGGCCTCGACGGTCATCTCGGCGATCCGCTCCTGGGTCTCCAGGAGCTGCTTCTGCAGCTTCTGTACCTGCTTCATCATGTTGTTCATACCGCCAGGAAACATCTATTCGTCCTCCTTCACTTCCACGGGCACACCGGGGCCCACCCGCTGCCGGATCAGGTTGACGAGGTCCAGACCGCCGGCGGGCTCCGCCGTCCCCCCGGACTCCAGGATGGTGGTGGTCACCAGGTACTCCGGCAGCCCGAGGCGGTTCAGGGCCGCCTCCACCCACCGGGTGCGCCGGTGGACCAGATCCCGGGCGGTACGCCCCTCGGGGGTCGGAGGGAAGCCCAGGACCAGGGTGCGCCCCTCGAGGCGCACCGGGGTAGCCTGGGCCACCAGGGGCGCCATGGACTTGGCCTTGGGCTGGTTTCGGAAGAATTCTACCACCCGGGGCCAGGCCTGCTGCATCGCGGCCAGTTCCGGCGAGACCGCCGAAGCACCCTGGGCAGCAGTCCCGGGCCGGGTCCCGGCCTCAGGGCCCCGGAGCCGGGGGCCGGTCTCCTGGGCGCCGGCCGGGGCGCCGGCCCGGCCCGCCGGGCTGACGGGGCCCGGGGCAGCGGCAGCCGGGGTGCTCCGGCGCTCCCGCCCGGAGCCCGGGGGCTGGGGCGCCGGGGGCACCCACTCGCCGCCCCCGGAGGCGGAGGGCGCCCCGGCCGCCCCAGGTGGAGGGGAGCAGAGGCGGATGAGGCCGACCTCCACCACCAGCCGGGGGTTGGTGGTCAGCCGCAGGTCGTTCTCCACCCCGGCGAGGAACTTCAC
>QGUP01000199.1 GCA_003242505.1 Bacillota bacterium | reverse complement strand
CCCGGGCCCGGGGGCAGTGCCGGGTGTGGGCGCGCTCCGGGCGCGAGGACCTGGACCGGGCGGCGGTCACCCTCCGGATCGCCTGGCACATGGTCCGGGTCAATCGGGTGCGGGCGGTCCGGAGCCTGCCCCAGTGGGCCCGGCAGGCCCGGGAGCCGGTGTTCAAGATTTTTGTCGTCGGACTGGACGAGGCGGGCCGCCGCCGGGTGGCGGACCGGCTGGCCGCGGCCCTGCCGACCCTGCATATCACCAGTTCCGGTCCTGACAACCTGGAGGTGAGCGCGCCTCAGGCCCACAAGGGCTGGGGGCTGCGGATGCTGGCGGAATCCCTCCGGGTTCCCCGGGAGGCGGTCTTCGCTATCGGCGACGGCCTGAACGACCTGGAGATGCTCGAGTACGCCGGCCTGGGGGTGGCCATGGGCAACGGGGCGCCGGAGGTCCTGGCCCGGGCCGACTGGGTGGCGCCGAGGGTCGAGGAGGACGGGGTAGCCCGGGCAGTGGAGCAGTGGATCCTGAAGGAGGCGTGACCGGTGCTGCGGCTGTGGAAGGCGCTGGAGATCCTGGGGCTCTCCCTCTGGCTCGGCGGCATGTTCGGTTTCGGGGTGATCACCGCTCCGGTCCTGTTTTCCACCCCGGGCCTCTCCCAGACCCTGGCGGGGACCGTGGCGGGGAAGGCGATCGCCCGGGTGGACCTGCTGGGGATCGGTCTCGGCAGTCTGATCCTCGTCGCGCTGGTGATGGCCGGCCGCCAGCGGCCGGCCCGGCTGTGGCGGCTGGCCCCGGTGCTGGTGATGATCGGCCTGGCCGCCGCGAACCTGACCTACGTCCGGGGGCGGATGGCCGCCATCCGGGAGCAGGTCGGCCGGCCCCTGGAAGAGGTGGCAGCCACCGACCCCCTGCGGGCCGAGTACGACCGGTGGCACCGGATCTCCGTCAACCTCTGGCTGGCCAACGCCGCGGTGGGCACCGCCACCCTCCTCTGGGCCGGCCTGGAGAACGAGGGCGCCGGCGGCGGCCGGGGGGAGCCCCTGGTCCTCAGGCCCCGGATCCGGTGAGAGGTGGGGCCGCACGGTGAGAGGTGCGGCTCCGGGTCGGATGCGGTTGCGGTGCGATGACGGTCCCCTTGGCAAGGGACGGCTCCGGTGCCGGTGAGGGCTCCGGAGCCCGTCGGGAAAGGAGCGGGGGAAGTGGACTGGGATCGGGAGATCCTCGGGATCCTGCGGAGCCACGGCGCGGGCCTGGCCGCGGATCACCTGCCCTGGGAGCCGCTGGTGGACCGGTACCGGGCCGAGCCGGAGCCGGCCCGGCAGGCGATGGAGGAGCGTCTGCTGGCGATGATCGACCTGGACTACCGGAATCCCCACGCGGAGCGGGCTGAACTGGAGGAAGGGATCCCCAGGCTGCCCGGCGGAATGCAGCCCGAGGATCTCCTTTGCCTGGAGGCCGCCGCCTTCGCCGCGGTGGCCCTGGGCCTCGCCGGCGCCCGGGAGCGGATTCAGGCCCTGCTCCGGGAGCCCCGGTTCCACGGGGTCTATCCCCACCTGCGGCGGCTCCACCTGGAATTGCCGGAACTGCTCCGATCCGCCGGGGCTGGGGGCGCAAAGTGACCTTGCCAACCAGCGGCAGCCGTGTTATCCTATACGAAGGTACAAAGCCGTGTCACGGTTCGCCACACCGGGTCATATCCAGGTAGGAGACGGAGATGCCGCGGCCGGTATCCCAGGCCGGAGAGCCGCCTGGGCCGGAGCGCCGCCTGGGAAGGACGGCGCCCGGGCCGGCCGGGTCACCTGGCGACCGATGTGCAGGGAGTGGGTCACACGCGCCCACTCTTTTCAGTGTCCTGGGGCAGGGTATCCGGCGAGGTGTCCTGGGTGCCCTGGGTCCGGGGCGGGGAAAGGATGGGAAGACAGGGTTTGGCCAGTCGCATCGTTACCCTGGTAGAGGACCTGGCTCGCCCGATCGTGGAGGCCATGGGCCTGGAGCTGGTGGAAGTCGAATGGGTCCGGGAAGGGGGGCGCCGGTTCCTCCGGCTGTACATCGACCGGGAGGGCGGCGTCACCCTCGACGACTGCGAGGCCGTCAGCCGCTCCGTGGAGGCGGAGCTGGACCGGCTGGACCCGATTCCGGGAAGCTACTACCTGGAGGTCTCCTCGCCGGGGCTGGAGCGCCCCCTCAAGCGGGATGCGGACTTTGTCCGGTTTGCCGGCCGGAAGGTGCGGGTGATCACCTACGCCCCGGTGGAGGGGCGGAAGGAGTTTGTGGGTGAACTCCTCGGGCTGGTGGAAGGCCAGGTCCGGCTGCGGCTGCCTGCGTCCCGCCAGGAGCCGGAGCGGGAGGTTGCCATCCCCAGGGACCAGGTGGCCAAAGCTCACCTGTACGTGGAGTTCTGACCCGGTCTCCGGGTTTGGGAGGGTCTGCATCCATGAATGCGGAACTGCTCCGCGCGCTGGAAGATCTGGAACGGGAGCGGGGCATCGGCAAGGAGATTCTGCTTCAGGCCATCGAGGCGGCACTGGTCTCTGCCTATCGCCGGAACTTCGGCGGCCAGAACGTGCGGGTCCTCGTGGACCGGGAGACCGGCGACATCAAGGTCTATTCCCAGAAAACGGTCGTCGAGAAGGTCCAGGACCCCCGGCTGGAGATCAGCCTGGAAGAGGCCCGGCTCAGCAATCCGGCCATCCAGCTCGGCGACATCTTCGAGGTGGAGGTCCAGCATCGGGAGTTCGGCCGGATCGCGGCCCAGACCGCCAAGCAGGTGGTGGTCCAGCGGATCCGGGAAGCCGAGCGGGGGGTCATGTACGAGGAGTTCTCCAGCCGGGAAGGGGAACTGATCAGCGCGCAGGTGAGCCGGCAGGACCGGGCCACCCGGACCATCTACCTGGACGTGGGCAAGGGTGTGGAGGCGATCCTCCCGCCCCAGGAGCAGATCCCCGGCGAGGTGCTGGTGGAAGGTCAGCGGATCCGGGCCTACGTGGTGGAGGTCCGCCGCACCCCCAAGGGCCCCCAGGTCACCTGCTCCCGGACCCACCCGGGGCTCCTGCGCCGGCTCTTTGAGCTGGAGGTGCCGGAGATCCACGACGGGGTGGTGGAGCTGAAGGCCATCGCCCGGGAGGCCGGTTCCCGGTCCAAGGCGGCGGTTTACTCCCGGGATGAGAACGTGGACCCGGTGGGCGCCTGCGTCGGCCCCAAGGGGCTCCGGGTGGAGAACATCGTCAAGGAGCTCCAGGGCGAAAAGATTGACATCGTCCGGTGGGACCCCGACCCGGCGGTCTTCGTGGCCAACGCGCTCTCCCCGGCCAAGGTCCTCCGGGTCGACATCGAGGAGAACGGCCGGGTGGCCCGGGTGGTGGTGCCGGACCACCAGCTCTCCCTGGCCATCGGCCGGGAGGGGCAGAACGCCCGGCTGGCCGCCAAGCTGACCGGGTGGAAGATCGACATCAAGAGCGAGTCCCAGGCCCGGGCCCTGGAGGAAGGGACCGGCGCCATCGGGTAACCTGGCCGGGGCTGCCGGGGCGACCAGGAGGTGATGGCGGTGGCGAAGACCAAGAAAGTCCCCCTGCGCCGCTGCGTGGGGTGCCAGGAGATGAAGCCAAAGAAGGAACTCCTCCGGGTGGTCCGGACGCCGGAGGGCGAGATCCTGGTGGACCCCACGGGCAAGAAGTCGGGCCGGGGTGCTTACATCTGCCGCAGTCTGGAGTGCCTGCAGGCCGCGGTCAAGGCCAAGCGCCTGGAGCGGGACCTCGGCCACCCCATCCCCGAGGCGGTCCTGGAGCAGCTGAAGGCAACCGTGCAGTTAGCCGTGCAGCCGTAGCCGGCTGAATCCGGTCCGCCGGCCGCTCCGGTCGGCCACAGGTGGGGTGAATCGATCGTTGCTCCCCCAGGGGGTTGGTTTTCTGTTAGGGCTCTGTCGCCGGGCCGGCCGGCTCGCCTGCGGCCACTGGGCGGTGGAGTCGGCCCTGCGCCGGGGCGCGGCCCGGCTGGTCATCGTCGCGGAGGACGCCGGGGCTGCGGCCCTCCGGCGGCACCAGTCCCTGGCCCGGGACCGCGGGATCCCGGTTTACCGAGTTGGCAATCGTGAGGAACTGGGCAGGGCGATTGGCCTGGAGCCCAAGGCTGTGCTGGCGGTGACCGACGGCGAACTGGCCGGGAAGGTGCAGGAAGCCCTGGACCGGGCCGCCGTCCGGCCGCTGGAGACGGCCGTCCAGGCCGGCGCCCGCCGGGAACGGGGGGATTCCCGCGGCAGCGAAGGGTGACGCGGCCTCAGGGTGCTTAAGTCCTTCGGGCGAGCCTGCCCGTACGAAACTCTAATTTCTGGATGTGATTGCCCGAGATGAGTGCCAAGGACCAGAAGGCTACGGATGAGGTCAAGAACCAGGCCAAAAGCGAGGAGTCCAGGGGCAGCGGCCGCACCGCCAAGCGGGAGGAGAACCGCCCCCCGGTGCGGGAGGCCAACGCGCCCCGGGCCTCGCTCCTGGATCTCTACTTCGGTGAGGGTGCCCAGAAGGACGCGGAGGGCACCGCCACCCGGCAGCCCTCCCGGGCCGAACGCCGGCGCGCGCTCCAGGAGCGGCCGGCCGCGGAGATCAACGCCGCGGCCCTGCGGGCCGCCCGGCAGCAGCAGCGGCCTGCTGCCGAGGTGGTCCGTCCAGCCGCGGAGGTCCGCCCGGCGGCCCAGCGCCCCCAGCCGGCCCAGCCGCCTGCCCAGGCCGGCAAGGGCGCCCAGCCGCAGCCGCCGGCCCCGGCCAAGGCCGCGCCGCAGCAGCCTGAGAAGGCG
>QGUP01000003.1 GCA_003242505.1 Bacillota bacterium | reverse complement strand
CCATCCCCCCCCAACCAACCCCCCCGGGCCCGTCCCGCCGGTCCCGCCTGGCTTTCTCGGCGATCTCGGGCAGCGGGTGTTTGTTGGCGTCAATGACGTTGTCCAGGAAGTGGACCGCGGTGTGGACCACCGCCGCGAGCCGGTCCCAGTCCACCTCCGCCCGGTCGGTGTACGGGTCCCGGACGAAGTTCGCCAGGTTGATGGAGCCCAGGTTGCAGGAGCCGTAGGGCGGCAGGGGCTGCTCGCCGCAGGGGTTGGTGGCCTCGATCACCTCGGCGTGCCTGTTCGGGTTCCGCCGGTTGATCCGGTCGATGAAGATGATGCCGGGCTCGCCGGTGGCCCAGGCCGACTGGATCAGCTGCTCCCAGACGTCCCGGGCCCGGAGCTTTCTCACCACCTCGCCGTTCCGGGGGTTGATGAGTTCGTACTCCTCGTCCTTCTTCAGGGCCTCCATGAACCGGTCAGTGATGGCGACGCTGATGTTGAAGTTGGTCACCTGGGTGATGTCGTCCTTGCAGTGGATGAACTCCAGGATGTCCGGGTGGTCCACCCGGAGGATGCCCATGTTGGCCCCCCGGCGAGTGCCCCCCTGCTTGATCGCCTCGGTGGAGGCGTTGTAGACCTTGAGGAACGAGACCGGGCCCGAGGCCACCCCCTGGGAGGACCGGACCACGTCCCCCGCCGGCCGGAGCCGGGAGAAGGCAAAGCCGGTGCCGCCGCCGGTCTGGTGGATCAGGGCGGCGTGCTTCATGGTCTCGTAAATCTCCGCCAGGGAATCCCCGATGGGCAGGACGAAGCAGGCGCTCAGCTGGCCGAGCTGGGTCCCGGCGCCGGTAAAGGTCGGGCTGTTGGGCATGAAGTCCTGGTCGTCCATCAGCCGGTAGAAGGCCTCTTCCGTCGCCTTCACCTGCTCGGGGCTCGCCCCGTACTGGGCGTCGACCGCGGCGATCACCCGGGCCACCCGACGGATCATCTCGTCCGGGGTCTCCCGGGTGCCGTCGGGCTTGAGCCGCAGGTAACGCTTGGCCATCACGGTCTTGGCAATCTCTGTGAGCCGCACAGGCCCCTCACCTTCCCTCTTTCGGTCACCGGGTCTCCGGGGGCGGGGTCCCGGTCTCCTCAGCCCTCAGGAGCCGTTCCAGTTGCTCCCGGAACTCCTTGACGTCCTTGAACTGGCGGTAGACGGAGGCGAAGCGGACGTACGCGACGCCGTCCAGGTGCCGGAGCCGCTCCATCACCAGCTCCCCGATCCGGGAGGAGGGCACCTCCCGCTCCATCCCCTCCCGGAGTTCCGCCTCCACCTCCATCACCAGCCGTTCCAGGTCCTCGATCCGGACCGGCCGCTTCTCGCAGGCCTTGAGCACCCCTGCCAGGATCTTGTTCCGGTCGAAGGCCTCCCGCCGGCCGTCCTTCTTCACCACCACCAGGGGCGCCTCTTCCACCCGCTCCATGGTGGTGAACCGCCGGCCGCAGGCCAGGCACTCCCGCCGGCGGCGGGTGGCCATACCTTCGTCGACAGGGCGGGATTCCAGGACCTTGCTCTCGCCGCCGCAGAAGGGGCACCGCATCGCCCTCACCTCTAGATTGGCCGGGGAGAGGTAGATTGGCCGGGGACGGGCCCCGGACCGGTTCCCCCGCCACTGCCGGATTCCCGGGCCCCTCACCCTGACCGAGCCACTATATGTAGGGGCTCTGAGCGGGATTGTACACTAGATATGGGTATCTTGCACACCCTGTGTGGGCCGGTTGCACGTAACAGGCTCCCTCACGCTCGACCGGACGACCCGGGAACCCTCCGACCCCCAGAAGGTAAAAAATAGGACCGTGGGCCCACGGGAACGACCGCCGGTCCCACGGTTCAGGAGCACACGGCCTGAAGGCGGTGCGATTCATGGCCTCACAGTTTGAGAGCCGCAGGGTTCAGGACCCAGGTGCGACCTCGACGCCCAGTTCCCGGGCCACCGCGAGGAGGACCGGTCCGGCCTTCTCCCGGATCACCCAGGTGGCCAGGGAATCGATGTAGGTGGGCGAGAGGTTCAGGATCCCCAGCCGGGCCCCGTGGTCGACCGCCACCCGGGGCGTCAGGTTGACGGGGCCCACTTCGAGGGACGAGCCCACCACCAGGAAGACGTTGGCCTGGCGGGCTTCGGCAAAGGCCCGGCTGATAGCCTCCTCCGGCAGGGGCTCCTCGAAGAGGACGATCCCGGGCTTCAGGAGGCCCCCGCACCGCCGGCACCGGGGGATGTCCGCCTCGGTCTGGACCTCCACCTCCAGAGCGGTGGGGGGATACTCGGCCCCGCACTCGACGCAGTGGGCCCGGTCCAGGTTGCCGTGGACCTCCACCACCTCCCGGGAGCCCGCGGCCTGGTGCAGCCGGTCGATGTTCTGGGTGATGATGCAGTGGACGTACCCGGCCCGCTCCAGAGCCGCCAGGGCCCGGTGCACCGGCCCGGGCCTCGCCCCCCGCAGGGTGGCCAGGCGGTACCGGTAGAACTGGTAGAAGTCCACCGGGTGCTTCCGCATGGCGCTGAGAGAGGCGATCTGGGCGGGGTTCCACTGCTTCCAGATGCCCGCCGGCCCCCGCCAGTCCGGCAGGCCGGCCTCGGTGCTGGCCCCGGCGCCGGTGAGCACGACGGTGCGCCGGCTCTGGCGCAGTGCGGCAGCGAGTTCCTCGATCTGTTGCTGCAACTCCGGAGCCATCCCTAGCCCCCCCTTATCGATGGATGGTGCTGGCCTCTGCCCCGGTATTCGGCAGGACCTCAGCCAACCCCTGCCGGAAACGGCTTTGCGCCGCCGCGCCCGTGGGCGCGGCGGCGCATCGGCATCCAGGGGATAGCGGCTACCGGGTGGTCCCCGTCGCCGGCCAGAGGTCGATGGGAACGCCCCGGGGCTCCACCGTGGGCGGATGGCCGAGCAGCAGAAAGTCCACCTTGATGCCAAAGAGAGCGCTGTACAGCCGGATCAGATGGGGGGAGATGGGGTATTCGCCCCGGGCCATCTCCGTGAGGTCCTGCTCGGAGTGCTCGATGGATCGGAGCCAGGCCCTCCACTGGGCCTCTGGCAGGCTCGCCTTCAGCACCGTGTTCAGAAAGTGAAGCCGGCTGCAGGGACCGTCCTCGAGCAACCGGCGCCGGACCGGGTACGGCACCGCCCTGAACCGGGCCATGAGCGCCCGGCGGAGCCGCCGGAGGCTCACCTCGTCCAGACCGGTCCGCTCCCGCACCCGGTCGTCCATCGCCGTCCGCAGTGAGACGTACTGCCGCCCCCGGCGGTGACCCCTTCGGCACACGGTCTCTCGCCTCCACCCTGTCCGCGCGCCGGGCGCCGAGAGACACCCTGACTGCGCCGTGGTAGAATCGCTCATTGGCTGAAACGGGGCCCCGGGGGAAAAGGTTCGATGGTCACCATTCCACCGGGAGGGGGTCGTCCGCCAGGACCTCCACCCGGGGCGGGTCGACCCGGCACCGATAGGCGTGGAGGCCAACGCCGGCCCTGGCCGCCTCCCGGAGGGCAGCGGCGAAGGCCGGGTCGTTCGCCTCGAAGGGGCGCACCACCCGGACATCCTCCCGCTGGACCAGGAAGATGACCGCGGCCCGGTAGCCGTCCTCCGCCACCGCCCGGCGCAACTCCCGCAGGTGGCGGACCCCCCGGGTCGTCGGCGCGTCGGGAAAGAGGCCGACCCCCTCCTGCACCAGGGTGACGGATTTCACCTCCACCAGGCAGTCCGGGGCCCCGTCCACCGAGTCCCGGAGGAGAAAGTCCAGGCGGCTCTCCCCGTAGGTCACCTCCGGCTGCACCACGGTGTAGGACGCAAAGGGCGCAAGCCGCCGCTCCTTGAGGAGCCGGGCCAGCACCCGGGTCGGCACCTGGGCGTCGACGCTCACCCATCGCTCCCCCGCCCAGGCAAAGAGGACCCGGCCGGCGGTGCGCCCGCCGGGCCGGGGGCTGAGGTCCACCAGGACCGTGTTGCCTGGATAGAGAAGCTCCAGCAGACGTCCCGGGTCCGGGACGTGGACGTAAAGCTCCCGGTCGCCCACCCGCACCTGGGCGCCAAACCGGTGGAGGCGCTGGAGAAAAACAGCTGGAACCAGGGTGGACATTTGCCGTCGGCCTCCTGTCAGGATCTGGGGTTTTCGGCCGGGGGCGGCGGCCAGGAGCAGCCGGGCCGGGACTCCGGACAGCGGGGCCGGAACCCGGGGCAGCCGGGCTGCTGGTCGGAGAGGCGGAACCAGGCCGGCGGCGCGCCGGCCACCGCCCAGCCGGGCCCTTCCGGCTCCGGCCAGGCCCGGGCGCCTTCGGGGGGCACCGGGGCGGGCTGCCGGTAGGTGACCGAGCCCCACCGGCCGTCCCGGCTCTGCCGGAAGAGGGGCGGCGGAGCCCCTCGGCAAGCCGGGGCGGACCCCCCGGGCAGAGCCGGATCCCGGGCGGGTCCCGCGGGGGGCTCCGGAACCCGGGGGGACCCCGGCGGGCTGGCCAGGGCCGTTCCCGCCGGCAAGGCAGCCCCTCCCGCCCCCGGCGCCGGTTCCGCCAGCCGCCGGAGGTCCGCCTGCAGGGCCAGCAGCAGTTCGGTCACCACCTCCAGCCGGCGGAGGAGTTCTGCCAGCCCTGCCTCCGGCCCCCTCCCTCCCCCCGGGGACGCCGGGGCCCCTTCTTCGCTCCCTCCGTCGAACCGGCCCCACCCAGGCCCCCAGCCGGGCAAGGGGTACACCGCTGCCACCTCCCGTCCCAGGCTATGTCCCCGCTGTCCCGGTTAATCGAGGCCGGCGCCGGCTGCCGCGCCCGGGCGGGGGCCAACGTCCCCCGGCGCCGGCCGACGCCCCCGCGGGGGCCCCGGGGCAGGCCGGGAGCCCCCGGAGTCCCGGGTGGCGGGGCCACCCCCGGGCAGCAGGGGTTGGAGCGCCGGAGACGAATCCCCCACTCAGGCGCCGGGGGAGTGCCGCCGCCCCCGGGGCAGACCCAGCACGGGCAGCACGGGAGATGAGAACGCCTTGCAGACCCTGCGGCTCTATCACCGGGACGCCTATCTGAAGACCTTCACCGCCCGGGTCCTGGCCTGCCGCCCGGCCGGGGACGGGTACGAGGTGATCCTGGACCGGACGGCCTTCTACCCCACCGGGGGCGGCCAGCCCCACGACACCGGGCGGCTGGGCGGCCGCCGGGTGCTGGAGGTCGTGGAGGACGAGGCCACCGGGGCCATCCTCCACCGGGTGGACAGCCCCCTGGCCGGGGAGGTCGCCGGGGAGGTGGACTGGGACCGGCGGCTCGACCATATGGAGCAGCACACGGCCCAGCACCTCCTCTCCCAGGTTTTCGTCAGGCTCTTCCAGGCCGAGACCGTTGGGTTCCACCTGGGGGCCGAGGCGACCACCATCGACCTCGACATGGAAGCCCTGACCCCGGAGCAGGTGGAGGCCGCCGAGGCCCTGGCCAACCAGATCGTCCGGGAGGACCGGCCGGTCCGGGTCCACTGGGCCGAGAACCCGGAGGCGGCCATGGCCCGGTTCCCCCTCCGGAAGCCGCCGGCGGTGACGGGCCCGGTGCGGATCGTGGAGATCGGCGACTTCGACTTCTCCGCCTGCGGCGGCACCCACGTGGCCAGCACCGGCCGGCTGGGCCTCATCAAGGTAAAGGCCTGGGAGCGGTACAAGAAGGGAATCCGGCTCACCTTCCTGGCCGGGGGCCGGGCCCTCCGGGACTACCAGCGCCTCGACCGGATGACCCGGGAACTGGCCCGGTCCCTCAGCCTCGGGGTGCCGGACCTGCCTGTCGCGGTGGAACGGCTCCGGGAGGAGACCCTGCGGCTGCGCCGGCAACTCCGGGACGCCCAGGATCAGCTCCTGGAGGTGGAGGCTCGGGAGCTTCTGGCCGGGGCCCGGGTGGTGGCCGGGGTCCGGGTGGTGACCCAGATCTTCGGCGGCCGGCCCGGGGAGGAGGTGCGGGCCCTGGCCGCCAGGGTGGCCGCGCACCCCCGGGCGGTAGCCCTCCTGGGCACCCGGGGGGCGCTGCCCCAGCTCTTCTTCGCCCGGAGCGCCGACCTCCGCCTGGACATGGGGGCGATCCTCCGGCAGGTCCTGCCCCTCATCGAGGGCAAGGGGGGCGGCTCGCCCCTCGTGGCCCAGGGCGCCGGCAGCCGCCCCGAGGGCCTGGCCGCCGCCCTGGACCTGGCCCTGGCCCGGGTGGCAGAAGGGCTACAGGCGCCCGAGGTGTGAGGGACGTGGCCCGGGGTGACCTGCCGGACCGGGCCGGAGAGCCAGTGACCCCGGAGCGCCGCCACCGGCCTCCTGCGGGGCAGAGGGAAGGAATGCACCAAAGGACCGGCACCCATGGGGGTGCCGGTCCCTTTGTACTGGAGGGGAGATACCGGCGGGAGGGGAGATACCGGCCGGCCCTCACCGGCCCAGGAGCCCCAGGGCCGCCTCCGCGTACTGGATCACCGGGCTGGAGCCCAGGCCCACCACCAGCACCGCCAGCACGCTGAGGGCCACCACCGCCTGGAGGCTGGACCCCAGTTCCAGCCGGGGCTTCTGGGTCTTCTCGAAGAACATGTTCCGGACCACGGCGTAGTAGTAGCCGACGGAGATGGCGCTGTTGATGGCCATCAGGACCGCCAGCCAGACGTAGCCGGCCTGCACCCCGGCCCGGAAGAGGAAGAACTTCCCAAAGAAGCCCACGGTGGGCGGGATGCCGATGAGGGAGACGAAGAGGAAGAGGAGCGACCAGGCCAGGACCGGGTTCCGCTGAGCGAGGCCCCGGAAGTCGGCCATCTCGGTCCCCTCGCCCTGGTTCTCCAGGGCCACCAGGGCCGCCCAGATGCCGGCGTTGGTGACGATGTAGCCGAGGAGGTAGAAGAGCACCGCCCCGGCACCGACGTCGGGAGCCCGGGCCGCCGCCGCCACCCCCACCAGGATGTACCCGGCGTGGGAGATGGAGGAGTAGGCCATCATCCGCTTGACGTTGGTCTGCCACAGCGCCGTCAGGTTGCCGATGAGCATGGAGGAGGCGCTGAGGACCGCCCAGAGCACCGACCACTTGTCCATGACGTGGGGGATGGTCAGGCCCTCGAGGAAGACCCGGAGCACCGCCGCCCAGGCCGCGGCCTTCGGGGCCATGGAGAAGAAGCCGGTCACCGGGGTGGGCGCGCCCTCGTAGGCGTCCGGGGCCCAGAGGTGGAAGGGGGCCGCGGCCACCTTGAAGCCGAAGCCGGCGATGACAAAGACCATCGCGGTCACCAGGAGGGGCAGGGGCGCCTGCCCCAGGGCCACCAGCATCTCCGGCAGGTAGGTGGTGCCGGTGAGGCCATAGAGGATGGAGATGCCGAAGAGGAGGACCGCGGAGGCCAGGGCGCCGTTGAGGAAGTACTTCAGCGCGGCCTCGTTGGACCGGGGGTCATTCCGCAGAAGCCCGGCCAGGATGTAGGAGGCCTGGCTGGAGAGCTCCAGCCCCAGGTAGATGAGGGTGATGTCCCGGGAGGCGGCCATGAACATCATGCCCAGGGTGGCGAAGAGCACCAGCTCGTAGTACTCCACCTGGACCTTGGGCAGCCGCCGGGGCACCCAGTCCATGGACAGGAGGATGACCAGCGCGGCGGCCACCAGGAGCACCGCCACCATGTAGAAGGTGAAGGGGTCCGCGGTGACCATCCGCCCGAAGTAGTCCCCGGGGGGCACCGCCCCCGGCCGGGAGGCAAACCAGAGGGCGACGAGGGAGAGGAGCACCCCGACCAGGCTGAGCCCCGCCAGCCACCGCTTCTCCTGGGAATAGAGGTCCAGGACCAGCACCACCAGGGCAAAGGCCGCCAGCACCCCGGGGGGCAGGATGATCAGCAGGTTGGGGTTGACGCTGCTGAGGTCAATGGGCATGGCTTAGCCTCCCAACAGCAGGGCCGACAGGACCTTGATGCCCGGGTCGAGGACCTTGAAGACCGGGGCCGGGTAGACGCCGAAGAGGACGATGAGCGCCGCCAGGGGAGCGAAGATGGTGATCTCCTTCGGCGTGATGTCCGGCAGGCTCTCGTACTTCTTCTCGCCCATCAGCACCTGCCGCATCAGGATCAGGTGGAAGGCGGCGATGATCACCATGCCAAGGCCGGCGCCGAGGATCCAGAGGCCCCAGGTCTGGTAGGAGCCCACCAGGGTGAAGAACTCGGCGATGAAGCCCGCCAGGCCCGGCAGGCCGAGGTTGGCAAAGGCGGTGAAGGCCATGACGAAGGAGATGGCCGGCACCGTCAGGAACATGCCGCCGAGCTTCTCCAGCTCCCGGGTGTGGGTCCGCTCGTAGTACATGCCCACGACGAAGAAGAACAGGGGCGAGATCAGGCCGTGGGCGATGGTCTCGAAGTAGCCGCCGGCCAGCGCCTCGGGGGTACCCGCCGCCAGACCCAGGAGGAAGAAGCCCATGTGGGCCACGGAGCTGTAGGCGACCACCTTCTTGAAGTCCTTCTGGGCCATGGCGGCAAAGGCGCCGTAGACGATGCCGACGATGCCCACCGCGGCGATGAGCCACGCCCACTCCCGGGCCACCTGGGGCAGCATCGGGTGGCTGATCCGCACCATCGCGTAGGTGCCCATCTTCAGCAGGATGCCGGCCAGGAGCATGGAGATGGGCGTCGGCGCCTCCACGTGGGCGTCCGGAAGCCAGGTGTGGAAGGGGAAGGCCGGGACCTTCACCGCAAAGCCGAGGAGCAGGGCGAAGAAGGCGAAGGTGGTGAGGGCATTCACGGGCAGGCCCTGGGTGAGCTTGGCCAGCTCGATCAGGTCAAAGGTCCGCTGGCCGGCCGGGAACTGCAGGTAGAGGGCCAGCGCGCCCACCAGCATGATGACCGAACCGATCAGAGTGTACAGGAAGAACTTGATCGCCGCGTACTCCCGCCGGGGGCCGCCCCAGATGCCGATCAGGAAGTACATCGGCAGCAGCACAATCTCCCAGAAGACGTAGAACAGGACGAAGTCCAGGGCGGTGAAGACGCCGTTGGTGCCGGTCTCCAGGATGAGGAGCAGGACGAAGTAGTCCTTTACCCGGTGCTCGATGTAGCCGAAGCTGGCGAGGACGGCCAGGGGGAAGAGCAGGGTGGAGAGGGCGAGCATGGTGATGCCCCAGCCGTCAACGCCCATGTGGTACTGGATGCCGAGGCTCGGGATCCAGACGAACTTCTCCTGGAACTGGATCGCCCCGGAGCCCACCTCAAACCGCGACAGCAGCACCAGGGTCAGGGCGAGGGGGACCAGAGTGCCCACCAGGGCCAGGCCCTTGATGAGCTTCTCCTGGGTGCGGGGCACCAGCAGCATGGCCACCGCAACCGCCAGGGGGAAGAAGACAATCAAGGAGAGCACCGTCGGTTAGCCTCCCATCAGCGAGATAGTGTCAGCCACACGGCTACGGCGCCGAAGACCACCAACACCGCGAAGGTCATCATGTAGGACTGAACCTGACCGGTGGCCAGCCGCCGGAGCTGCCGGCCGCTGAAGAGGGCCAGCCAGCCGGCCCCGTTGACCAGACCGTCGATGAAGGTGCGGTCGAACCAGCCGCAGACCTCGGCCCAGGCCCGGCCGCCTTCGCCCACCAGGTTGACGATCCCGTCCACCACGGTCCGGTCGAACCAGGCGACGAGGCGACCCAGGGCCGCGGTGCCAGCCACGAAGGTAGCGTGGTAGAACTCGTCCACGTAATACATCCGCTTGAGGAGGACGTAGACCGGCTTCAGGGTCCGGATGGCCGCCACCCGGAAGCCCACGGGCAGCACCGCATAGATGAGGAGCGCCACGCCAATGCCCAGGAGCCCCAGGGTGGTGGCGATCGCGGTCACCAGTTCGGCGTTCTCGTGGGGCAGGTGCTGCAGCGGATTGCCGGTGAAGTACGGCCACCACTCGAAGATGGGAGCGTGGGTGAACTTGTAGACCAGGGCCGCCCAGGCATAGCCGGACAGGAGCGCCGGCACCGCCAGGATCACCAGGGCGGTGGTCATGGGCCGGGGCGACTCGTGGGCGTGCTCCGCGTGCTCGGACCGGGGCTCGCCGAAGAAGGTCAGGTAGGTCGCCCGGGTCATGTAGTAGGCCGTCAGGAACGCGGTGGCCGCGCCCATCGCGAAGGGCAGCTTGCTCACCCACTCCGGCCAGCCCGGCGGGGCCTGCCAGTTGAAGGCCGCCAGCAGCAGCTCATCCTTGGAGAAGAAGCCGCTGGTGAAGGGGAATCCCGCCAGGGCCAGGTAGCCCACCATCCAGGTCCAGAAGGTGACCGGGATCTTCTTCCGCAGGCCGCCCATCTGGTGCATCTCCTGGATGTGGTGCATCGCGTGGATGACCGAGCCCGCGGCGAGGAAGAGCAGGGCCTTGAAGAAGGCGTGGGTCATCAGGTGGAAGGTACCGGCGCTGAAGCTCCCCACCCCCAGGGCCAGGAACATGTAGCCCAGCTGGGAGATGGTGGAGTAGGCCAGCACCTGCTTGATGTCCGTCCGCAGGGTGGCGATGGAGGCGGCAAAGAGGGAGGTGAAGGCGCCCACCAGGGCGATGACCGCCATGACCTCCGGCCCGGCGTGGACGAAGATGGCAAAGGCCCGGGCCACCAGGTAGACGCCGACCGCGACCATGGTGGCCGCGTGGATGAGCGCGGAACCCGGCGTCGGGCCGGCCATCGCGTCCGGCAGCCAGACGTGAAGCGGGAACTGCGCGGACTTGCCGATGGGGCCGCCGAAGATGAGGAGCGCGCTGAGCAGCAGGGCCGCCGGGTGCTCCCGGGCCACCTGGGGCAGCACCGCGGCCAACTCGTCGAAGTTCAGGGTCCCGGTCAGCGCGTACAGGGCGGCGATGCCCACCAGCATGAAGGTGTCGCCGGTCCGGGTGGTGATGAAGGCCTTGAAGCTGCCGTACCGGGGCCAGGGCTGCTCAAACCAGTGGCCGATGAGGAGGTAGGAGCAGAGCCCCATCAGCTCCCAGCCGACCACCAGCAGCAGCAGGTTGTCCGCCATCACCGCCAGGAGCATGCCGGCGGTAAAGAGGTTCACCGCCGCGAAAAACCGGGTGAACCGCTTGTCGCCGTGCATATAGGCGACGGAGTAGAGCTGGACGCAGAAGCTGACCAGGGTGACCATCATCAGCATGGCCGCGGTCAGGTTGTCGACCATCAGGCCCATGCGGAAGGGCTTGCCGGCGAAGACCGCCCAGTCAGCCAGCGTCCAGTGCCGGAGGGGCCGGGCCTCGGGGACGGACCCGAAGGCCGCCGGCTCCGCCCCGGCGCCGTGTTCCCCGGCAGCAGCCGCCCCCTGGGCAGCGGCACCGTGGCTCTCGCCGTGCTCGCCGCCTGCCACGGCCTCCGCCGCCGCCGGCGCCGCCTCGTGGACCGGCAGCCCCGCCTGCCGGACCGCGCCGATGAAGACCAGGAGGGCCAGGAGAAAGGTGACCCCCATCATGGCCGCGCCGAAGTACCCGGCCCGGGGCTCCCGGAGCTGCTTGGCGAAGGTCGCGATGACCGCCGAGGTCAGCAGGGGCAAGGCGACGATCAGCCAGGCGTAGTCAAGCGCAAACTCCAACCCTTTCCCCTCCTAACCCTTGAGCAGGTCGACCTTGTCGACTTCCACCGTACCCCGGTTCCGGACAATCTGGAGGATGATCGCCAGACCGATGGAGGCCTCAGCCGCGGCGACGGTCATGACGAAGAGGGTCAGAATCGGGCCGGTGGCGTTCTCCGGATAGTAGTACCGGGTGAAGGTCATCAGGTTCAGGTTGACGCCGTTGAGCATGAGTTCGATGAACATCAGGATCCGCACCGCGTTGGTGCGGGTGAGGGCGCCCCAGAGGCCGATGCCGAAGAGCAGAGCGCCCAACCCCAGGGGGAAGTAGATCGGGAGCTCCATCACTCCGTCTCCTTTGCCGTCAGGATGATCGCGCCGATCATGGCCAGCAGCAGCAGGATCGAGGCGACCTCAAAGGGGACAGTGAACCGGGTGAAGAGGGTCGCGCCCACCTGCCGCACCGTCAGGAGGCCGGGGTCCGGAACCGCCTCCTTGGGGATCTCCGAGACGTAGTAGACGTAGGTCATGAAGGCCGCAAAGACCAGGCCGACCACCACCGCCAGGAGCCCCGAGGCCCGGATCCGCTGGCCGAAGGTCTGCTGCTGCGGCTCCACCCGGATCTCCCGGATGGAGGAGAGCATGATCGCGAAGATGATCATGGTCGTGATGGCCCCGGCGTAGATGAGCACCTGCAGGGCCGCGATGAACTCTTGCTGGAGCATCAGGAAGATGCCGGAGACGGAGGTAAAGGAGAGCGCCATCCACAGGGCGGCGTGGGTGATCAGCCGGGCGGTGACCACCTTGTAGGCGGACCACAGGGTGACCAGCGCCAGCACACCGAAGGAAAGGTATTGTGCGGTCACGAGTTGGAACCCTCCCTGCCCCTATCCTGGGTTCCCCCGGGCCGGTGGGGCGCCCCGGCGCCGGGGTACCTGGCCGCAGAGCCCTCCGGCAGGGCCGCCGGCTGTGCCGCCGGCGGCCCTGGCGGCGGGATGGCCGCCGGCACTACCGCCAGAGCCAGAAGAGCCACCGGAGGGGGCTGCCGGACTCGGCCAGGACGTTCCAGCCGTACTTCATCACGCCGGTGAGGAAGATGTTAAAGAGCGAGACCGGCAGGAGGAACTTCCAACCCAGGTCCATCAGCTGGTCGATCCGCACCCGGGGGAAGGTCCAGCGGATCCAGATCACGATGAAGATCAGAAGGTACGTCTTGAACAGGAACCAGCAGAAGCCCCAGATGTTGTCCCAGACCGGCCCGGTCATCCAGCCGAAGAGCCTGGGCCCGATCACCGGGATGTCCGCGGGGGTGGGACCGACCCAGCCGCCCAGGAAGAGGGTCGCCGCGATGGCCGACCAGGCGATCATGTGGACGTACTCCACCAGGAGGAAGATCGCGAACCGGAAGCCGGAGTACTCGGTGTGGTAACCGGCGACCAGCTCGGACTCGGCCTCCATCAGGTCAAAGGGCGCCCGGTTCAGCTCGGCCAGGGAGGCGATGAGGTAGACGATGAACCCGATGAACTGGGGGAAGAGATACCAGCCGAGGACGCCCCGCTCCGCCTGGGCGAGGACGATGTCCGACAGCTTGAGGCTCCCGGCCATCATCGCCACGCCGATGACGGACATGACCAGGGTGACCTCGTAGGAGATCATCTGGGCCGCGCCCCGCATCGCGCCCAGCAGGGAGTACTTGTTGTTGGAGCCCCACCCGGCGATGAAGGTCGCGATCACCGCGTAGCTGGTCACCGCGGCGATCATGATGATGCCGATGTCGTAGTCCGCCACCACCAGGTTGGGACCGAAGGGAACCACCAGGAAGATCAGCAGCGCGGGGATGTGGGCGACGAAGGGCGCGATGAGGAAGAGGATCCGGTCGACGTTCCGGGGGACGATATCTTCCTTCTGCAGCAGCTTGAAGAGGTCCGCCAGCACCTGGAGCAGGCCCTGGGGGCCGGCCCGCATCGGCCCCAGCCGGTTCTGGATCCAGGCGGACTCCTTTCGCTCGAGCCACAGGGTGATGTAGAAGTTCCCCAGCGCGAAGACGAGCACCAGGGACCCGGTGACGAAGGCCCGGAACCAGTGCTGCGCCCAGAGGTCGGCCAGGCTCATGGGTTAGCGGTCCACCTCCCCGAGGACGATGTCGATGGAGCCGATGATGGCGATCATGTCCGCGAGCTTGTGCCCGGGGGCGAGGACAGGCAGGAGCTGCAGGTGGGTGAAGCAAGGGGACCGCCACTTGACCTTGTAGGGGTTGGCCGACCCGTCGGAGACGAGGTGCACCCCCACCTCGCCCCGGGAACCCTCGTAGCGGATGTAGACCTCGCCCTTCGGGGGCTTCAGTACCCGCGGCAGCTTCGGCGCGATGTAGTCGCCGGGGTTCTCAGCCAACCACTGGAGCGCCTGCTTGACGATCCGGGCCGACTGCCGCATCTCCTCCACCCGGACGACCCAGCGGTCGAAGCAGTCGCCGTTCTCCTTGCCCACGGGGATGTCGAACTCGAACCGGTCGTAGATGGAGTACGGGACGTTCTTCCTGAGGTCCCACTTCACCCCGGAGGCCCGGAGCACCGGGCCGCTGGCGCCGTAGGCGATGGCGACCTCCGAGGGCAGGGGCGCCACCCCCTGGGTCCGCCACTGGAAGATGCGGTTGTTGGTCAGTAGATCGTCCCACTCGGGCAGGACGTAGGACTCAAAGTAATTGATGAAGCCCCAGATGGTCTTGTCCGCCTTATCCCGGCCGTCCCGGGGGGTGCCGATGATCCCCTCGGGCAGGTCGTTCCGCACCCCGCCGATCCGCAGGTAGTTGTAGAGCATGCGGCCGCCGGTGATGCGCTCGAAGAGGGAGTAGATCTTCTCCCGATCCCGCCAGGCGTACAGGAAACCGGTGACCGCGCCCAGGTCCAGGGCCATCGCGCCCAGCCCCAGGAGGTGGGAGCAGATCCGCTGGAGCTCGGCCATCATCACCCGGATGTACTCCGCCCGCTCGGGGACCTCAATCCCCATCAGCTTCTCCACCGCCAGGCAGAAGGCGTGCTCGTTGGTGATGGCCGAGAGGTAGTCGGTCCGGTCGGTGTAGGGGATCACCTGGGGATAGGTCTTGGACTCGGAGAGCTTCTCAAAGCACCGGTGCAGGTAACCGATGTCGGGCTCCGCCCAGGTGATGGTCTCGCCGTCCAGTTTCAGCAACACCCGCAGCACGCCGTGGGTCGACGGGTGCTGCGGTCCCATGTTGATCAGGAGTTCCCTGGTCTGCTCCACGCTTGCACCACCTTACCCGGAAACGATCGTGTCCCGGTGCCGGACGAGGCGCGGCCGGCGCGGCCGCTTGTCCACGAAGTCCTTCAGCAGCGGGTGCCCGCCCTGCCAGTTGTCCGGCAGGAGGATCCGCCGCAGGTCGGGATGGCCCTGGAACCGGATGCCGTACATGTCGTAGGTCTCCCGCTCGTGCCAGTTCAGCCCCGGGTAGAGCGGGGTGACCGAGGGCACCTCGGCCCCTTCCCGGGGCAGGCCGTCCACCCGCACCATCACCAGGGGGGACTGGCGGGAACCCACCACGAGCTTATACAACTGGAGCACCAGCTCCAGCCGGTCCTTCCAGTCGATGGCCGTGATGCAGGCCGGGTAGTTGAACCCCCGATCCTTCAGGAACCGGACCACATCCAGGTACTGGTCCAGGGAGACCCGGATGTCGAAGTGGCCGGTCGCCGCCTCTGCAATCTCGACAGCCGGATAGGCTGCCTTGAGCGCCTCCAGGTCCGGGCGGATGTCCAGCGGCTCCACCTGGCCCTCACCCCCGTCTTGTGGTACCGACAATCGGAGAGGAGCGGTCACGAAAAGTTGCCATAACAGAAAGCGCGCAGCCCTGCCTGGCCAGGGGCCGGGGCGCGCCTACACCCAGTGCAGGACCCTCTTCTTATAGGCGTACAGCAGGCCGAGGCCGAGCACCGCCAGGAAGAGGAACATCTCCGCCAGTCCGAAGAGGCCGAGTTCCTGGAAGACAATCGACCACGGGTAGAGGAAGATGGCCTCCATATCAAACACGAAAAAGGTCAGGGCAAAAACATAATAACGGATGTTAAAGTTCACCAGGGCGTCATCGAAGGGCAGCTCGCCGCACTCGTAGGTCTCCAGCTTCTCCCCGTGGAAAGGGTTCCGGGGGGCCAGCAGGTACTTGGGGATCCCGATCATGATCGCGGTGTTGGCCACCGCGAGGAGGGCAAAAATCGGGATGTACACGTAGCTGTAGGGCATCGGCCGGCCGGTCTCCTTTCTCCCGCGGGTTACCTGCCCAAAAGAACCCGGAGCCATGCGGGGGACTGGCACGGAGGCCGCTTCCCAGGCCTCACGCGTCACCTTTCACAAGCTCCGGGCTCGCCGCTCCAATTATACTCCAGTGCTCAAACCGGAGTCAACGTTTCGCCAGAACAGTAATTTCCAATGTAAACATAGATGAGGCAGGGCCCATCGCCCTGCCTGCGGTCCCTAACCCTTGGTCACCAGGCCACGCTTGCCCGTCTTGAGCATCTCCTGAATCTCCATCAGAGCCTGCAGCAGCGCCTCCGGCCGGGGCGGGCAACCGGGCACGTAGACGTCGACGGGCACGACCTTGTGCACGCCGTCCACCACGTTGTAGGTGTCCCAGTACGGTCCGCCGTTGGAGGCGCAGGCGCCCATGGCGATGACAAACTTCGGCTCCGCCATCTGGTCGTAGAGCCGCCGGACCACCACCGCCATCTTCTCGTTCACCGTACCGGCGACGATCATCAGGTCCGCCTGGCGGGGGCTGGCCCGCATGGCCTCGGAACCGAACCGGGCGATATCGAAACGGGAGCCGCCGGCCGCCATCATCTCGATCGCACAGCAAGCGATGCCGAAGAGCATCGGCCAGACCGACTGCCCCTGGCCCCACTGGAAGAGCTTGCGCACCACAGCCGGCAGCTTGCCCACGATCACGTTCTGGTTCACTTCCACGTCGGACTCGACGACGGGATCGTTCAGCCAGTCCAGTTCGTGGATCATCCGTTCCGCCACGCCGGCTCACCTCCCCTCAAGATACGGGGCGCTGGGCGGAGGATATGCCTCTTCGATTATACTTCTGCGATAACGGCAGGTCAACGGACGCCCAGGGAAAGCCGGCCCCGGCCGGGGAGCCCGGCCGGGACAGGCGGGGCGGACGGCCAGGGCAGGGTCAGGCGGACCGGACCTCGGCACGCAGGTTGAGGAGGAAGGACTGGAACTCCTCCGCGGTGAGGCAGCCCCCGGACCGGGCGTGGCACTCCCAGTTTACCCCCACTTCGGACCAGACCGCGGCCCAGCCCACCCCCGGGAAGGGGATGAAGCCCGCCGGAGAGCGGCCGACGAGGGTCCCGAAGTAGAAGGCTTCGCCGCGCAGGTCGAGGCTGGTCCACAGGTACCGGCGGCGGAGGTCCCGGCTGGGCGGCACCGCAACCCCGCCCGGGGCTCCGGGCTGGGTCCCCCGGAGGTGGATGGTGTCCGCCGCGCCTCCCTCGCTCCGCAGGAGAAGCTGGAACTCGCCCCCGGCCCCTCGCCGGGAACGCCGGTACCCGGCGGAGTCCACCACCAGCCCCGGCGGGATTCGGGCCGGGACCAGCACCGGCATGGCGGCCATGGCCGCGGCCTGCCACAGGTCGGGCACCCAGGCGCAGCCCGCGATCCGGTCCATCCCCCAGGGGCCCCGCCCCCGGCGGACCGAGTAGCTCAGCCGCGCGAAGGGAACCCGCAGCAGGACCTCTGCCGCTCCGGGGCTCACGGGCTCCAGGCTTCCGCAGAGGGCCTCGATCTCCTCCGGGTCGAAGCGCCCCTCCTCGACGCACAGTTCCACCTGGGTCCGGTACCGGTGGTAGGCCGCGGCCTGGAACCCCTTGTAGTCCGTGCCGTGCCAGCCCACGCCCCCGCCCACCTGGAAGGGCCGGTCCGACTCCATCAGGTTGGTGTCCGTCTCCGTCAGGGTCCACCAGTCGTAGAAGAACTCCTTCACCCGGAGCCGGCGGTTCTCGCCGCAGATCCGGAAGTGGACGGTGGACCACCGCTCCCCCTCGGTCCGGACCGAAAAGGGTCCCAGCCGGCACCCGGCGGGGAGCTGCCGGGGGACCAGGACCACGAAGTTGCAGTAGGGCTGGGCGCTTTCCGGGCGGGCGGTGACAAAGAGGGACCGGCCGTAGCCGGGACCCGCCACCCAGCGGCTGCTCGTCCCCTCTTCCCAGAACCGGCGCACTGCCTCTCCCCCCTGTGCCGCGCCATTTGTTTCCAGACATTGTACCACCTGGCGCCGGAGGTGGGAGCCCGGGCCCCTCTTTTTCACCGTGGGCAAAACCGCCGGGCCCGGCCTCGAGGTCCGGCCCCTGTGTCCGCCAAGGGTAATCCGGCCGCCGCCGGGCCTGCCGGCCCGAGGCCGTCCTACCGGCCGAACCGCTCCCGGATCATGCCGCAGAGGACCTCGGGATCCACCTGCATTTCGGCCGCCAGGGCAACGACAGTGATATAATGAAGGATTTGGCTGGACGAGAGGTTGGCCACCGACCGGGAACGCCGCAGGTCTCCCTGGCTGAAGAACTCGATGGGGATGCCGGTGGCGGTGGAGAGCCGGCTGAGGTAGACGAAGCCCACCTCGACCTGCCGCTCCAGGACGTCGTTCAGGGCCCGCACCGACATGCCGAGCTGGTAAGCCACCACCGCCCGGGTGTAGATGTCCGGGAACTCCCGGCAGAGGAAGTCCACCACCAGGCCAAAGCGCTGCTCGATGGTGGTGGCGTACATGATCCGCTCCCGCTCCGCCCGGCTGAGGCTGTCCAGGTACCGGGCAAAGCGCTGGCCGATGGCCAGGGCATCCCGGCCGGCCAGGAGCGGGGCGTCGTTGCTGGCCGTCGGGCCGGCCACCTCCCCGAGCAGGAAGGCGACGCTGACGTTGAGGGCCCTGGCCAGGCGCTCCAGGGCCGAAATGGTCGGGTTCTTCTTGGCGCCCTTCTCCAACTGGCTGATGTACCCCACGGCCAGGCCGCTCCGCTCGCTCACCTGCTGCAGGATCATCCCCTGCTGGTTCCGGGCCCAGGCCAGCCGCTCCCCCAGGAGGTTGCTGTTGGCAGTCATCCGCGGGCACCTCCCGTTTCCATTCCCTGGATCTAACCTATCATACTTGCCGGATTTTGACTAGAGTGTCGTTTTTTGTTTATGCCCCTTTTCGCCTTCTTTCGCTGCCAGCGAACCTCCGGGGCGCACCTGCGGGGGGCTGACGCGCTGGCGGTGACGGCGGCAAGGGCGGCGGTGACTCCGGGAGGGGCAGCGGCCCCTCCCCAAGGGCGGCGGTGATCGACAGAAAAAGGCAGCCGGCTGGCGCCGGCTGCTCCCAGGGGACGGGCTGTTGCGGATTGTGTCGTATGCTTACGAAACTGGCTGCCGGAGGCTTACGAAATCTGCTGCCGAAAGGCGGTGTACAGCGCCCGGGTCACCGGGCCGGGGCGACCGTCGCCGATGGGACGGCCGTCAACCCGGACTACCGGCAGGATCTCCGCGGTGGTGGAGGTGATGAAAAGCTCCGTGGCCCGGTCCAGGTCGGAGACCAGGATCGGCCCCTCGACCACCGGGATGCCCAGTTCCCGGGCAAGCTCCAGCACCACGCCCCGGGTCACCCCGGCCAGGATTCGGGGGCCCCGGGGGTAGGTGACCAGCCGGCCGTCCAGGACGGCGAAGAGATTCGAACTCGCTCCCTCCAGGACCACCCCGTCCCGGACAAAGAGGGCCTCGTGGGCGCCGGCTTCCACCGCCCGCTGCTTGGCCAGGACGTTGGGCAGGAGGTTTATGCTCTTGATGTCGCACCGGCCCCAGCGCTCGTCGGGGTGGGTGATGGCCGTCGCGCCGCTCTCCACCAGTTCCGGGTCCACGGGCCGGGCCGGCCGGGCCAGCATCAGCACCGTGGCCGGGGTCCCCGGGGGCGGAAACCAGTGGGTCCGGGGCGCCGCCGCACCCCGGGTCACCTGGAGGTAGACCGTCGCGTCACCCCCCTTGAGGCCGTTCCGCTCCAACAGCTCCCCGGTGATGGCCGCCCAGTCCAGGTCCGGCAGGTCCAGCCGGATCTCCCGGGCGCTCCGGGTGAGCCGCTCCAGGTGATCCTGGAAGCGGAAGGGCCGGCCCCGGTAGACCCGGAACACCTCGTAGATGCCGTCGCCGAAAAGAAATCCCCGGTCCTCCACGGGCACCGCGGCCTGCCCGTAAGGAAGGAATCGACCGGAGAGGTAGACCACCTCAGACACCTGGCCGCCGCCTCCCTACGGTTCCGGTTGTTTCCATAGCGTAGCACGGCTGCCCCGATCCGGCAACGGGAACTCTGGTCCCGCCCCGCGCCACACGCGCCGCCCTGCCCCAACCGCAGCGGGGGGACCGGCTCCCCGGTCCCCCCGGCTAGAACAGCAAGTCCAGCAGCAGCCCCTTGATCTCCCCCAGCCGCTCCAGGAGCCGCAGCCGGCCTTGCTCCCGGTCCATCAGGTCCTGGGCCAGGGCCTCCAGCTCCTGGTTCACCTTCCGGACGATGGTCAGGGTCCGGTGCTCCCAGCTCCGGTAGTCCCACTCCATCTCGGTCTCCACCTGGACCGCGGCCTCCTGCACCGTCCGGAGGAACTCCCGCACCGCCTCCCGGTAAGCCCGGAGGCTGCCCAGGGTCATCCGCTCCGCCAGTTCCGCCCCCAGGGCGTCGATCCGGCTGAGGAGTTCGTCCAGCCGGTGTCGGGCCTGGGTGAGCCGCGCGGACTGGAACTGGGCGTGAAAGTCCGCCGCCCCGGCCGGCCGGGCCGGAGCCCGGCCCACCTCCGGGGTCAGGCTGGAGCGGCCGCCTTCACCGGCCCGCTGCACCCGGGGCATCGACGACCCTCCTCTCGGCATCCGCGCCGCCGGCGGCAGGCCCCCCGGCCGGCGCGCCGGTCTCCGCCCCGGCCCCGGGCCCCAGCCGGCGCTGGCCCTCGGGGCAGTGGCGCAGCAGCGGGCAGATGGGGCAGGCGGGGTTCCGGGCATGGCAGATGTTCCGGCCGTGGTGAATGAGCCAGTGGTGGGCCTGGCTCCACAGCTCCCGGGGGATGGCCTCCATCAGCTGCCGTTCTGTCTTCAAGGGATCCGGGGAACTGGCCAGCCCCAGCCGGTTGGAGACCCGGAGGACGTGGGTGTCCACCGCGATGGCCGGCACCCCGAAGGCGTTGGACAGCACCACGTTGGCGGTCTTCCGCCCGACGCCGGGCAGCTGGATCAGCTCCTCCAGGGTCCGGGGCACCTCGCCGCCATACCGCTCCACCAGGATCCGGCAGGTGGCCCGGATGTTCCGGGCCTTCTCCCGGTAGAGCCCGCAGTCCCGGATCAGTTCCTCCAGCTCCTCCTGGGAGATGGCCAGGTAATCCTCCGGCCGGGGCAGCCGGGGGAAGAGCCGCCGGGTGATGATGTTCACCCGCTTGTCGGTGCACTGGGCGGACAGGATCGTCGCGATCAGCAGCTGGAACGGGTTCTCGTGCTCCAGCGCGCACCGGGCGTCGGGATAGGTCTCGGCGAGGATCTCCAGGATGGCGGCCACCCGGGGGTCGGCAGCCTTGCGGGCCGCTTCCCGGGGGTCCATCGCCGGGGTTGCAGACGACAAGGTCCAGCCTGCTCCTCTCCGTGGGATTTTGCTGGGTCGCCGGAGCCGGGGTCACCGGGCCGGAGCCGGGGGGCTGCCGTCCCGCCAGAGGCTGAGAATGCCGTAGAGGGTCTCGGTGACCGGGACCGGCACCCCGTGCCGCCGGGCCCGGCGGACCACCGCACCCTGGATCGCCTCCACCTCCAGCCGGCGGCCCCGCTCCCGGTCCCGCTGCATGGAGGACTTCATGTTCCCGGGGAGCCCCAGGATGAACTGCAGGACCCGGTCCGGGTGGTCGTCGGGCAGGGCGATCCCCTCCGCCCGGGCGACCGCGGTCACCTCCCCGAGCATCCGGGCCAGAAGTTCCCGGGTCGGCGGGTGCTCCCGCACCGGGCCGATGGGCAGGCCCGTGGCGGTGGTGAGAGCGCTCAGGGTGGCGAGGAAGATCAGTTTCTCCCACAGCACCCGGCGGATGCCGGGGCTCGCCTCCACCTCCGCCCCGCCCGCGGCCTGAAAGACCTCCCCTAGCCGCTCCACCCGGGGCGAGAGCCCCCCGGACAGCTCTCCGAAGGCGATGCTGGCCAGGGGGCTGGGGGGCGCGATAACCCCGGGGGGGGGGAGGGCACCCCGAGCCCGCAGGGACCGGCCAGGAACCGGCCAAGGCCGGAACACG
>QGUP01000198.1 GCA_003242505.1 Bacillota bacterium | reverse complement strand
TACCCTGGCCCCCGCGGCCCCGCAGCTCCCCGCCGGTCCCCCCGGGGGTGCCCCCCCCCCCCGGGCCCGGCCCCCCCCCCCCCCCCACCCGCCGGTACGCCACCCGGGCGGGATCGGGCATGATGCCCACCCGGTACTGGCCGTCCGCATCCAGCCGAGGCTCGACGGGTATGGTCAGCTGCTCCCCCTGCCGCTCCACGGTGAAGGTCAGGGTCCGGCCGCCGCTTTCCCGGACGGCCTCCGCCAGTTCCGCAAAGCTCTCGATGGGCTGGCCGTCGATGGCCACCACCCGGTCACCGGCGGCGATCCCCGCCACCGCGGCAGGGGAGCCGGGCAACACCCCGGCCACGTAGCTCAAGGTGACGGGCTGCCCGCGCCACCCGAAGAGGGCCGCGAGGAGCGCCACCGCCAGGATGAAGTTCATCGCGGGGCCGGCGAAGATGATCAGCATCCGCTGCCAGACAGGCTTGGCCGTGAACCCCTGGGGGTCGTCGAGGTCCCCCTCGTCCCCGGCCCACCGGACAAAGCCGCCCATGAGTAGGAACAGCCGCAGGGTGTACCGGGTCTCTCCCCGGCGCACCGCGGCCAGGGTGGGGCCAAGGCCGATGGCAAACTCGTAGATCCGGACACCGAAAGACTTGGCCGCCAGGAAGTGGCCCAGTTCGTGGACCAGGATGATGAGCCCGAAGACGGGCACTGCCCAGAGCCAGCTGGTCAACCGTGCGTCACCTTCCTAGGCGGGAAATGCCTCGGCGGCCTGACGGGCCCAGCGGTCCGCGGCCAGGATCGCCTCGAGGTCCGGGTGGGGAACGGGGGTGTGGGCGGCCATCACGCCCTCGACGATCCGGTAGATGCCGGTGAGAGGAATGGCGCCGGCGAGAAAACGGCGGACAGCCACCTCGTTGGCGGCGTTCATCACCGCGGGCATGGTCCCCCCCATTGTAACCGCCGCCCGCGCGTAGTTCAAGGAAGGGAAGGTGGCCTCATCCACCGCCTCGAAGGTCAGGCTCCCCAGGGCCACCAGGTCCAGGGAGGGCAGGGGCCCCGGGAGCCGCTCCGGGTAGCTGAGGGCGTACTGGATCGGCAGCCGCATGTCCGTCGCCCCGAGCTGGGCCAGGAGCGACCCGTCCCGGAACTCCACCAGGGAGTGGACGATGCTCTGGGGGTGGACCACCACCCCGATCCGATCGATGGGGATGTCGAAGAGCCACCGGGCCTCGATCATCTCCAGGGCCTTGTTCATCAGGGTAGCGGAGTCGATGGTCACCTTGGGCCCCATCCGCCACCGGGGATGGCGGAGGGCCATCTCCACCGTGGCCCGCTCCAGGTCCGCCCGCTTCCACCCCCGGAAGGGGCCGCCGGAGGCCGTCAGGATCAGCCGGGCCACCCCCTCCCGGGGATGCCCCTGGAGGCACTGGAAGAGGGCGCTGTGCTCCGAGTCCACGGGGATGATGGGCACCCGACGCCGGGCGGCCTCCGCCATCACCAGTTCCCCTGCGGCCACCAGGGTCTCCTTGTTGGCCAGGAGGATCCGCTTGCCCGCCCGGATCGCGGCCAGGGTGGGCCGGAGCCCGAGGGTCCCCACCACCGCGGTCAGCACCGCTTCCGCCCCCGGCGCGGTGGCCGCCGCGACCAGCCCTTCCTCGCCGGTCAGGATCTCGGGATCAGGCCCGCTGCCGAGCAGCTCTCGGAGCCGCCGGGCCTCCTCCGGCCCGGCCACCGCGACCACCTCCGGCCGGAACCGCCGGACCTGCTCCGCCAGCACCTCCACCCGGCGCCCGGCGGCCAGGGCCACCACCCGGAACCGGTCGGGAAAGCGCCCGATGACGTCCAGGGCCTGGGTGCCGATGGAACCGGTGGAACCGAGGATGGCAACGCCTTGCAACCCCGATCGACTCCTTCATCGCTCGTCGTCCGCTGCGGGGAAGATGGGCAAGAGGCCCGACTGGACCATGGCCTTCAGCAGGATCGCCACCAGGGGGCCCAGGACGACCCCGAAGGGGCCGAAGAACTGGAAGCCCAGGTACATGGCGAAGAGGGTAGTCAGGGGGTGCAGGCCGGTCTGATCCCCCACCAGCTTGGGCTCCAGCACCTGCCGGACCGCGACCAGCAGCCCGTAGAGGAGCACCAGCTGCACCCCCAGGGCCGGCTTGCCGGTCAGGGCTGCGGCCACCGCCCAGGGCAGGTAGACCGCGCCGGGCCCCACCACCGGGAGGAGGTCCGCGATTCCCACCAGGAGCCCCATGGTCACCGCGTACTCCAGCTTCATCAGGCTGAGGCCGAGGATGCTCAGGGCGGTGGTGAGGGAGATGAGGAAGAGCTGGGCCTTGGCCACCCCCATGGCCGCGGTCCAGACCTCCTCCTTCACCCGCCGGACCTTGTCGCTGGTCCCCGGGGGCAGGAGGCCGAGGAGGAACCGGCCGATCTGCCGGCGGTCCCGGCTGATAAAGAAGGTAGCGACCGCGACGATGAGGAGGTTGATCATCAGCCCGGGCAGGCCGGCGAAGGCCTGCAGAGCGTGAAGCACCTGCGGCAAGTTCTCAGCCAGGAGGTTCTGGAGCCGGGCGAGGGCAGAGGAGACCAGGTCGGTGACGGAACTGGGCAGGGTTTCGGAGTAGGCGCCGATCTCCGCCGCCAGGGCCCGGGCGAGGTCCATCGCGAGGGCGTAGTAGTAGGGCAGCTGCATCGCCAGGGCCCTGAGTTCCCGCACCAGTTTGGCCACCGCCAGGGTGGTGACGAACCCCAGACCGCCGGCCAGAACCAGGAGGACCAGCAGGGTGGCCAGCCCCCGGGGGAGCCGGAGCCGCCGGCCGCTGGAGAGCCGGTCCACCACCGGGTTGATCAGCTCCGCCAGCAGGGCGGCCAGGACGAAGGGCAGGATGAGGGGCAGCACCCACCGGATGACGGCGTAGCTCCCGAGGAGGAAGAGCGCCAGCCCCAGGACCGCCATCAGCCAGGAACGCAGTCCGGCCACAGGATCACCCTCCGAGGAGGAGCAACACGTAATAGACCAGCGGCACGGTGAAGAGGGCCGAGTCAAACCGGTCCAGCACGCCGCCGTGGCCCGGCAGGAGCCCGCCGGAGTCCTTCACCCCCACGTGGCGCTTGAGGGCCGACTCCGCCAGGTCCCCGATCAGCCCCGCCACCGCGCCCGCCGCGCCCAGGGCGGTGCCCAGGGCCGGCAGCCACCGGGGGTCCACCGGCGCCGCCCCGGCCAGCAAGGCTGGAGCCCCGAGTCCGCCGGCGAGGGCCGCCAGGAGCGTCCCTGCCGCCGCGCCGGCCACGGTCTTCCCCGGGCTGAGGTCGGGGGCGAGCTTCCGCCGGCCCAGGGCCCGGCCGACAAAGTAGGCCGAGGTATCCGAGACCCAGGTGATCAGAAAGGCAAAGAGCAAGGGCCGGAGGTCGCCGGGGCGCTCCCGGAGGAGGGGAAAGTGGGCGAAGAGCCAGCCCACGTAGACTACCCCGGCCAGGGTCAGCCCCGCGTCCGCCGGGGTGTAGCGGCGGTAACCGAGGACCTGGGCGGCGAGGATCGCCAGGGCGCAGGCGGTCAGCGCCGCCACCAGCCCCGGCGGCCCCTGCCAGCCGGCGGCGAGGACCAGGGCCACGGCGAGGGCCCCGCCCAGGCCGGCGGGCACCGCCCGGCCCTGGCGCCGCCACATCTGACTGTACTCCCAGAAACCGATGCCGGCCAGAAGGGCCGTCAGGCCGAGGAAGAAAAGGCCCCCGGCCCAGAGGGCACCGAGAAAGAGCGGGAGGGTGACCGCAGCGGTCCCGATCCGCACCCACATGGGTTACCGCCCCCGGGCGGGCACGCCGCCGAAGCGCCTCTCCCGGCGGGCGTACTCCGCAATGGCCTGCTCCAGGTGGCAGCGGTCGAACTCCGGCCAGTAGACGGGGGTCACCCAGAGTTCGGCGTACGCGGCCTGCCAGAGGAGGAAGTTGGAGAGGCGGTACTCGCCGCCGGTGCGGATCACCAGGTCCGGGTCCGGCATCCCGGCGGTGTAGAGGTGGGCGGCGATGGTCTCCTCGTTGACCTGAGCGGGATCCAGTTCCCCGGCCAGGACCCGGTTCAGAATGGCCCGGAAGGCATCCACCAGTTCCGCGTGGCTGCCGTAGTTGAGCGCGAGGTTCAGGATCAGCCGGTTGTTGTGCCGGGTCCTTTCCACCGCCCGCTCCACTTCCCGGCGCTGGAGTTCCGGCAGCTCGGCCACCCGGCCCAGGACCTGGATCCGGACGCCATTGCGGTCCAGTTCGTCGACCTCCTTGCGGCAGTACTCCACCAGGAGGTCCATCAGGGCGTTGACCTCGTCCCGGGGCCGCTTCCAGTTCTCCGTCGAGAAGGCGTAGAGGGTGAGGATCTCGATGCCGAGGTCCGGGCAGGCCTTCACCACCCGCCGGATGGCCTCGATGCCGGCCCGGTGGCCCGCCACCCGGGGGAGCCCCCGCTCGGTGGCCCAGCGGCCGTTGCCGTCCATGATGATGGCCACGTGGCGGGGAACGGGACGGCCGCCGGCGGGGGCCTGGGGACCGCCGGCCGGTACCGGAGTTGCCGGGGAACCGTTGGTGTAGCGGGAATTGGCTTCCGACACCTGTGCTTTCCTCCTGATCCGAGCGGGGATTCGGCCGGACCGGGGTTCCGGCGGCCCCATCCCCGCTGCTGAAAGGCCCCCGCGGGACCGCGGGGGCAGGATGCGCGGCTCAGGTATGCTCCATGCTGCCGGGGCGGTACTCCGGGTAGGCCAGGATCACCAGCCAGGGGGCGTCCGGGCCGGGGCGGACCCCCACC
>QGUP01000197.1 GCA_003242505.1 Bacillota bacterium | reverse complement strand
AGACCCCGGTCCCGTCCGCAGAAAGTCAGCAGAAGGTGAAGGGACCGGTGCCGGACTCGGCGACCCGCACCTCCCCGGCGAGCCCCCGGGCCTGGAGGCCCTCCCGGAGCCGCCGGGCCACCTCGGCCAGCGCCAGCGCCTCGGTGGCGAAGTGGCCGGGGTCGAGGACCGCCAGCCCCGCGTCGACGGCGTCCCAGGCGTCGTGGTGGTCGATGTCGCCCCCGATGAGCACCTCCGCCCCGGCGGCCGCCGCGGCCTGGATGAGAGAAGCGCCGCTCCCCGGCGCCGTGGCGGCGACGGAGACCACCCGGTCGGGGTCGCCCACCATCCGCAGGGCCGGGACCCGGAGGACCTCCTTCAGCCGCTCGGCCAGCTCCCGGAGGCGCATCGGCTGGGGGAGCCGGCCGACCCGGCCGTGCCCCCGGCGGGCACCGGGGTTCTGGAGGGGATAGAGGTCGTAGGCCACCTCCTCATACGGATGGGCCTCGAGCATGGCGGCCACCGCCGCCTGGGCCCGGGACTCAGGGAGGATCATCTCCAGCCGGACCTCCTCGGCCCGCTCCAGTTCCCCCACCGTGCCCAGGTACGGGTTGGCCCCGGGCAGCGGGCGGAAGGTGCCGGTCCCCGGGGTCTCAAAGCTGCACTCGGCGTAAAGGCCGATCACCCCGGCCCCGGCGTTGGAAAGGGCCTTCCGGACCCGGTCCACGTGGTCCCGGGGGACAAAGGTGACCAGCTTCAGGGGCCGGTCCTCCCCGGTGGGCCTGAGCACCCGGGGCTCCTGGAGCCCCACCGCCGCGGCCAGCTGGTCGTTGACGCCGCCGGGGGCCACGTCCAGGTTGGTGTGGGCCGCATAGACGCCGATGCCCGCCCGGACCAGCCGCTCGAGCCGCGGCCCGGCGCCCCGGTCGAAGCGGAGGGCCGGCAGGGGCTTGAAGATGGGCGGGTGGTGGAGCACCAGGAGCTGGGCGCCCCAGGCCTCGGCCTCGGCCAGCACCGGGTCCGTCAGTTCCAGCGCCACCAGGACCCGCTCCGCCGGCCGATCCAGCGCGCCCACCAGGAGGCCCACGTTGTCCCAGGAGTCTGCCCACTCCCGGGGCGCCCAGGACTCGAGGATCGACACCAGGTCCGCTACTCTGGCCACGGTCATGGCTCCTGTTCCCCCTCCTCAGGGCCCGGCTCACCGGCCAGCCGGGCCAGTTCCGCTTCCAGGATCTGCAGCCGGCGGGCCAGGGCCGCCTCCAGTTCCGCATCCGGCCGCCGGGCCTGCCGGACCCCCGCCAGGGCCCGGCGCACCCGGTCCCGTTCCCGCTCCACGTACCGCCGGAAGAGGGGCCCGCCCTGCCGCCGGAGGCAGGGGCCGAGGACCCAGTCGGCCTCGGTGAAGGCTTCTGCGGTCCCGCCGGCCGCACCCGGGCCGGACGCTTCCGAGTCGGACGGTTCCGGGCCGGATGCCTCCGGGCCGGTCGCCCCCGGCCTGGCCTGACCGGGAGCGCCGGCGGGCTCGGCCACCAGGACCACGTAGAACCGGCCCCCGTCCTCGGCCAGCTCCTCGGCCACCAGCCGCCACCCGTGGGCATGGAGCCACCGCCGGACCTCTTCCACGTCGGTGTTGGGCTGCAGCACCAGCCGGCGGACCCCCCGGAGGGCCTCGGGCCGGCCGGCCAGGATCTTCAGCATCAGCAGGCCGCCCATCCCGGCCACGACCACCGTCGCCACCTCGCCGGGCTGGAGGGCGGCCAGCCCGTCGGCCAGCCGCAGGTCGACCCGGTCGGCCACTCCGGCCGCCGCGACGGTGCGCCGGGCCGCGGCCAGGGGACCCGGCAGCCGGTCCGAGGCGACGGCCCGGGGCACCTGCCCCTGCTGCACCAGGTAGACCGGCAGCCGGCCGTGGTCGGTGCCGATGTCCGCCACCGGCGCCCCGGGGAGGACCCACCGGGCCACTGCCTGCAGCCGGGGCGGCAGGCTCACCGTCAGGGTCCGGGCCCCGTCCGCCGGTCCCGTCCCGGGAGTCATTCTCTCCCCTCCGTATCGGGCCGCAGCCGGTCCCGGACCGCCGCCAGGTCCCCGGTGGCGAGGGTCTCCACCTGGGGTGCCGGGTAGCCGCTCCACCGGGTGAGGATCGCCGGCAGGGAGAGGAGGTCCAGGTCGGTCTCCACCTGCCCGGCCAGGGCCATGGCGTCCCGGAACCCCAGGCTCACCCCCCGGGCCGTCGCGGCCTCGGCCAGGGCGAGGAGCACCGCCACGGCCCGCCGGGGCTGGTCCTCCCCCTCCAGCAGGTAGGCGACAGCCTCCGCCCCGGTGCGGCTCTGGTTCTCCAGGGCGATGCCGCCCACCGCGTCGGTGAGGCGGGCGATCACCCCTGCGGGCAGGAAGACCGCGTGGTGGACCCGCCGCCCGAGGGAGCGCTCCAGTTCCTGCCACGCCTGCCGGGCCCCGGCCCCGGTGTGGACCTGGACCAGGTCGGGCGGCACCGGGAAGGCGACCACCCGCAGGGCGCCCAGGTCCCGGGACTCCTCCACCACCGCCGCCACCGCTCCGGCATCGGGCCGCTGGGCGTCGTAGATCCAGAGGAGGGTGCGCTCGGGTCCCGCGATCGGGGTGCGGTCGGAATCCCGGGGCTCCAGCGTCAGGACGATCAGGACCGCGACCCCGGCAACGAGGAGCGCCAGCAGCCCGCCCAGCCAGTACAGGAGCCGGTTGGGATTGCCGGGTGCGTTGGCCTTGCGCAAGGGTTCCCCCACCTCCGTGTCAACAACTTCGGCCCGGCCCGGGTCATCTCCTACCGGGGGCACCGGGCAGCCGGCAGCAGGAGTGCCCTGGGGCAGGGTCACCCGGCCGGCGCCCGGCGGAGCAGGACTTTCCATCCCCTTTCTATAATGAAGTTTCGAAGACCGTTCATGCCGAGGTGGCCCATGCGCTCCCAGCCAGACCGCACCGCGATCGCCGAGAAGGTGGCGGCCCTCCCGGCTGAGCAGTTGCCGCTCCTCGCCCTCTACCTTCGCTACCTGCAGACCGGGGACCCGGTCCTGCGCGCCCTGGCGACGGCACCGGAGGCCCGGACAGCCTCCACAGAGCCCGCCCGGGGGGAGGCAGCGGGGGAGGCCTGCCCCCACCCTCGCCGGGTCCTCCTGGACTGGACCATCGGGGCCTGGGCCGACCTGGAACTCCTGGAGCCCGGGGTCAAGGAACGGGTCCTCCGGGGCGTCCGGCGGTTTGTCGCCACCGGCCAGGGGCATCTCGAGCGGGTCGCCGGCGGGTGGCAACTGGAACTCGCCGGCCACCGGCTCCTGCTCCGGTACGAAGCCGAGCACCACCGGCTCCTGGTTGTGGCCGTCACCCGGGATTCCGGGGCCCAGGACCACGGCAAGGGGCAGGAGGCCGAGGCATTACCGGAAACATCGCCATGACCGCCGCGGCAAGACCCCCGGGGGCGCGTCCCCCGGGGGTCGGCGTGTTGGGGCCTTCATGTACCCTTGTGGCCGCAGGGCGGTTCCAGTTCGGGGCAGGGCGGCGCCGGCTGCGTCACCACCAGCGCCTTCTCCCGGACCGGTCCCAGCCGCTGTTCCAGCTGGCCGAGAATCTCCAGGAACTTCTCGGCTTCCCGGGCGACGTGGTCGGCCAGCAGGGGATTGATGACGCTCAGCGTCCGGCAGTCGGCCAGGAGCCGGGCGGCGGTCCGCTTGAAGTCCCGGATCTCCTGTGTAGCCCCGATGACATCTTCCGTAAACTGGGCCAGCACCGGCGGGGTCTCCTCGACCAGCAGGGGCTCCTCCGTCTCCCGCTCCTCCCGGTCCCGCTCCTCTTCCTCCTGCAGCCGGACGAGGGTGGGCTGGTCCAGCAGATGGCCCCCCACAATCACCAGCACCGGGGAAAACCCCTGGAACATCGAGTCCAGGTCCCGGGCCTGGGCGAGGAGTTGGTCGAACTGGTCGGCAAACTGGTCCGCGGCCTCCACCAGCCGGCGCTCGGACGGATCCAGCAGGTTGCGGATGAACCGGGAATGGTCGGCCATGATCCGGAGCCAGAAGACGTTCTCCCGGGCAATGGCCGCCTCCACCGGCTCGTCGATCCCCTCGTTGAGCCTGGTGAGGACGGTGATGAAGTACTCCGCCTCCCGGCGGATGTGGTCCACCAGCAGGGGCAGGTTGAACCCGGCGATGCGGCAGGTGATGATCCGGAGGAGAACCTCCTGCTTGAAGTTGCGCAGGTCCCGGACGGCGCGAATCACTTCCTGATTGAAGCGCCGGATGGCTCCGGGACCGGCAAGGGGACTTAACTCCCTGGCCCGGCGCAGCAGCCGGTCAAACTCCTCGAAAAACCGGTTGGCCGTCCGAATCAGGTCGCCGTCCCGACGGTTGAAGCCCTCGCTCAGGAAGAGGGAGTGCTCCTTCATGATGCGGAGCCAGAAGCGGTTCTCTTCCAGGGACCGGCGCACGAAATCCCGGTCGGTGACCCGGTGGGTCTGCATCCCCCATCCCTCCGCTTCCATTCCTACGGGGATGGGGGGTGTTATGTGCCCCACGCGGTTGTGGCGCTCTGGCTCCGGGGCTGCCCAGGGCTGGCAGTCCTCGCGCCCACCAATCTCCGGCGTCCACCCATCCTTGATAAGGGAACGAAAGGCAGATTACAATTGTCCATGGAATTTGCAATGACGCTCTAATAGCGAAGCTGATTATTCTCAATACGTAATAGCCTTCTGCTCGGGAGGTATGCTGGGTTGACCCGGAGGTCGCCGCGCCGGACGTGGGTACGGGGTGGTCCTTTAACACAACCGAACCTGCCGACGAAAAAAGAAG
>QGUP01000196.1 GCA_003242505.1 Bacillota bacterium | reverse complement strand
GGCACCACCAGCAGCCCCGCCGGCCGGAGCCCCGCCGCCCGCCACGGCCCCGGCCCCAGGGGCGACCCCCGCGCCGCCGGCGCTGAGACCGGCCTCCAGCGCGGCCAGGGCGCCCACCTGGTCAACCAGCGCCTGGAGCCCCGCGGCCCCGGCCGCCAGGTCCGCCAGGGCCTCCCCGAGGCCGACCAGGTCGCTCTCCTCCCCGGCGGGGGACTCCCCAGCAGAGCCGCCGGGTCCTTCGGCCCCCTCGCCGCCTTCCCCCGGGCCGGCAGCCAGTTCCCGGGCCGCCTCCCGGAAGGCGGCGGCCAGGTCCGGCACCCCCCGGCTCTCGTTGGCCGCGGCCTGGAGGGCCAGGGCAAGCTCCTGCCGCTCCTCGGCCGGGGCCGCTGCAGCCTCCCGGGCCAGTTCCGCCACCGCCGCCCGCACCCCCGCGGGATCCCGGGCTGCCAGGGCCCGGGCCACCGCCGCCAGCCGGGGCTGACTAGCCCAGGCCTGGGCCAGCCGGCTCAGGGTCTGGGCCCGGGCCACGTCCTCCGGAGAGGGCAACCGGGCCAGTTCCTCCCGGGCCGCCGCCACCGCGGCAGCGGCCTCTGCCGCCCCCTCCGCCCGGTTCAGCTCCCTCAGGAGCTCATCCAGCCGGGCCCGCACCGACTCCGAAAGGGGGACCGCCTCCGGGGGCAGGGCTCCTTCCCACCGGGCGGCCAGGGCCGCCACCTCCGCCCGGGCCCGGGCCACCGCCTCCAGCTCCCGGGCCCGGGCCTGGGCCCGCTCCGCGGCCGGGTTAGGGAGCAGGGGCAGGACCAGCAGCGCCGCGGCCAGGATTCCCACGCCCCGCCATCGGCGCCAGGAGGGCACCACCGGGTAGTCCCGGGGGTCGAGGCGGGCCAGGGCTTCCAGGGCCTCCCGCTCCAGCAGAGGTGCCGCCGGGTGGCGAGACACCAGGGCGTACCAAGCGGAAGTGACCCGCTCCTCGAGCCCCAGGCCGTCCACCGCCAGGGCCACCTCCCCGGGCCCCGGCGGCCGGCGGAGCCAGACCGCCGCCGCCCCGGCGAACCCGGCCAGGAAGGCAGCCCCCGCCAGGACCAGGGGATGGAGGAGCCAGGCCCACCCCGCTCCTCCGGTCGCCCAGCCCACCGTCCGGTAGGCCAGCAGCGGCAGGAAGGCGCTGGCAAGGCCCCAGGTGAGGGCCGCCCGGAGCCCCTCGGCGAGCCACCGGCCCCGGACCCGCCGGGCAAAGGGGCGGAGGGCGGCATCCAGCCGGGCCCCAGGGCTTTGCTCCCCTTGCCGCACGGCTCGGCCGCTGCCCTCTTCTCGCCTCACGGCCTGGCCGCCGCCCTCCCCCCGCCCGACGGCTTGACCGCGGCTCCTCCCCCGCCTCACGGCCCGGCCGGCACCCGGGGCCGGCGCCGGAGCCAGGCCCGCAGGTTGCCGCTCCCTCCCAGCCGCCAGGCGGCCCCCGCGACGGCCACCCCGGCGGTGCCGAGGCTGATGAGCAGGTGCTGGACCCAGGGCGCGAGGGCGGTCACCACCCGGGGTTCCCCGCCGGGGGTCTGGGGGGAGATGAGATAGGACTGCCGGAGGGGCAGGACCCCGCCGCCCAGGCCGCCCGGGAGGGCTACCGCGGCAGACACCGGCCTGCTGGAATACATCATGCTGGCGGACGCCGGCACGCCACCGGGAACCGCCGGCACCGCTACAGCGCCGCTCACCATCCGGGTCCCGGTGATCGCCCGGAACAGGTCCCCCAGGATGGGCAGCCCCTCGCCCTCCGGTCCCTGGAAGGCCGAGCCCAACGCCACCAGGGGGCTGGCGCTCAGGTACCACGGCGGCGGCCCGCCCTGGGGCCGGGTCCGGAAGGGCTCCCGCTCCTGTGCCAGTGACCGCTGCACCTCGCCCACAATGGGCAAACCGAACAGGACGAAGAGCACCACCAGGTAGCTGACCAGGGTGGACACCTGGGTACGACGGAAGAGGGCGGAGAAGAAGAGGCCCACCGCGGCGAAGGCCACCGCGGAGGTGGCAGCGACCAGGATGGCCGTCACCACGTAGGGGACCGGTACGCCGCCGAAGAGGTAGACCAGCGCGAAGGCGGGGATGGTGGCCAGGAGCAGGTAGAGGACGTAGACCACCGAGGAGAGGAGCTTGCCCAGGGCGATCCCCAGGGGGGAGGCCCGGGTGACCAGCAGGAGGTCGAGGGTCTTCCGCTCCCGCTCTCCGGAGATGGCCCCAGTCGTGAGGGCCGGGGTGATGGCCGCGAGGAGCAGCGTCGAGCCGATGACCAGCGCGGTGAAGATCCAGAGGCCCACCTGGACGCTCAGGGCGCCGAAGAACCGGGTGACAAGCCAGAGGACCCCCGCGATCCCCCCGGCGACCGCCAGCAGGTAGAGGGTGAGCAGGGCCGCCGGCCGCACCCCCCGGCTCCGGGCCCGGAGCTCCTTGGCCAGCATCGGCCGGACGCCGCTCAGCAGGTCTTCCCACCAGACCTTCAGCCCCCTCATGATGCGGCCTCCTCCGGGAACCCTCCTGATGCCGCCTCCTTCGAGGACCCTCATCATGACGCCACCTCCTCCCGGGAGATCTGGAGGAACAGGTCCTCCAGATCCCCCGCCTGCCGGGCGAAGTGGACCACCGGCAGCCCGTTCCGGACCAGGGTGGCCAGGACCGCCGCTGCGCCTTCCGGATCCCCGGTGAAGCCGAACTCGACCCGGTCCTCCTCCACCAGGACGCCGGTTACCCCGGGGCAGCCCTCGAGGAGGGCGCCGGCCCGCTCCGGATCCCGAAGGACCCGGACCACGTAAGTGGCCGTCTGGGCCTCGGCCAGGATGGCCTCCACCGGGCCGGCCCGGACTACCCGCCCGGCCCGGACGATCCCCACGTGGGTGCAAAGGTCCGCCAGCTCCCGGAGGATGTGGGAGGAGATGACGACGGTCTTGCCCATCCGCCCCAGCTCCCGGAGAAGTTCCCGCATCTCCACCCGGGCCACCGGATCGAGGCCAGAGGCCGGCTCGTCCAGGAGAAGCACCTGGGGATCGTGGATCAGGGCCCGGGCGAGGCAGAGCCGCTGCTGCATGCCCCGGCTCAGGCTGTCGACAAAGGCGTCCCGCTTGTCAGCCAGCCCCACCAGTTCCAGCAGGTCGTCCCGGAGCCGGCGGGCCGCCGATCCTCGGATGCCCATGGTCCCAGCGTAGAACTCCAGGTACTCCCCGACCCTGAGGTCGTCGTAGACCCCGAAAAAGTCGGGCATGTAGCCGATCATCTGCCGCACCTCCCGGCGGTGGCGGACCACGTCGTACCCGCTGATCTCCGCCGCGCCGCCGTCGGGGAGGAGCAGGGTGGCCAGGATCCGGAGGGTGGTGGTCTTCCCGGCGCCGTTCTGGCCGATGAAGCCGAAGACCGCCCCCCGGGGGACCGCAAAGGTCATCCCGTCCAGGGCCTGGAGCCGGCCGTAGCGCTTTTTCAGCCCCTCCACCCGGATCATCCGTCCACCCTCCCCTCGAAGGTCACCTCGGGCACCTCAAACCGCACGGTCCGACCGCCCTCGGCGCTGACCTGCACCCGCACCTCGCCGTCTGGGCCCAGGTACCGGCCTGCCGGCTGGATCCGTGCCACCTCCTGGTCCCCCGGCAGGGGTTCCCAGGTGCCGGTCTCCCAGTTGTAGATGCGGAAGATCCCCTCCGCCTCCACCCGGCGTGGATTACCGGAGCCGGAATGGGTCGTCCCCGCCCCGGGGCCGGGCACCGCCGGGCCGTCTGCAACCAGCCGGGTCGTCACCTCCAGGACTTCCACCCGGGCCTCCGGCGGCAGCGGCGGGCGGTAGGCGAAGGTCATGGCCCCCTGGTCAATCTCCACCCACGTCAATCCGTTCGGCCCCGACCCACCGCCCCAGCCGCTGCCGGTGTGCGCCACCATGGCCACGTGGGCCACCCCCGGCGGCAACCGGAAGGGGCCTGGCGGCAGGTGCAGGGTCAGACGCTGCTCCACCAGGCTGAGGGCGTGGAGCCGCCGGCCTGGCACCGCGGGCGCCACCCATTCCGCCCCGACGGGATCCCGGGTGAAAGCCACAAAGGCGAAGGGCAGGTTCCCGGCGTTCGGACCGAAGTTCGGCCGCTCAAATAGCCACTCCAGCATCACCACCCGGCGGCCGGTCTCCGCATCCCGGGGCGGGCCCTCGTACCGTTCCCACGGAGGGAGCCCTGCAGTCCCCGGGCCGCTGCGCGGCCGGCCGTACATGCGGCTTGCGAGGGACGGCTGATGCTCAAACGGATTCTGGGGGGCGATGGGGATTCGGACCTCCCGGGTGGCACCCGGCGGCAGGTCCCCCAGCCGCGCCACCTCGGTTCCCAGCAACACCGCCGCGTCCTCCAGGTGCCAGCCGGTCTCGTTGGTCACCGTGCCCACCACCGCGCTGCCTTCGATCCGCAGGTCCGCCGCGATCCGGCCGGCGCCGCCCTCCAGCCTCCGGGGCAGGACCAGCGGGCGCATCTGCCACTGGCCGGTGCGGAAGGTCACCGTGGTCTCCCGGCCGGTCACCACCTGGTAAAGGGGCTCCTGGGGAGCGGCTGCGGGCACCTCGAACGGGAAGCGGGGCTCCTGCAGCAGCGCCACCTGTACCGGCACCGGTTCCGGCAACCGGACCACCAGCTCATCCCGGCTGGGGGCGAAGAAACCGGCGGCCATCGCCTGCTCCCCGCCGCCCCGGCCGTCAAGGGTGATGTGGCTGACCAGGTAGACCAGCAGGTCCCGGCCCTGCACCTTCACCCCAACCACGTACAGCCCCAGGCCGGTGGCCAGGGCCAGGGCCGGCACCACCGCCCAGACCCCCCCCTGCCCCCCCACCC
>QGUP01000195.1 GCA_003242505.1 Bacillota bacterium | reverse complement strand
CCGGGGTCCCTCCTCCTTCCCCGGCTTGCAAACCACCCCCGCCCATCCCCGGCTGGCCCATCACCCCCGCCCCGGCTTGCCGAAAGGTAGATGCGCGGGAGGCGGCAAAAGGTTTGCGGCCGCCCCGCTCCGGTCCCGCCCGCTCCCCCGGCTCCCACCCGGCCACCGGAACCCGCAATGGAGAAAAATCCCGCAGGAAAAGCGAGATACGCCAGCCAATTCTTCCGTACCAGTGGGGATGCGAGGTGATCCTCCCATGGAGTCAGGCGCCCCCTCGGAGCCCCTCTTCCGGTTGCGGCTGGTCCGGGGCTGCCGGCCCACGGTTCCGGCCGCGGCCGGATGCCCTGCCCGGGTCCGACGGCCGGTTGCACCCAGCCGCATCGAGGTGACGGTGCGGGGGCGGACCGCCGCGGTGCCCGACCCCGGCGGCGACGGCCTGGTGCCGTCTGCCGTCGCGCTCCTGCGCACCGTCTTCGAAGACCACCATGCGGACCCGGACCACAGCGGATGCCGGTTCTTCCACAATCATCTGATCGCGACCGGCTGCGGCCGCCTGGATTTCAGCGTCACCCACCGGGGTGACGCTGTGTTTCTTTCCGACTTCACCGCTCCGCCTTTCCGGGGGCTGCCGCCGGTCTCGGTCCCGCTGCTCACCTACAGCCGGCAGGTCATCGCCCTGGCCCGGGCGGTCCGGGACCTGCCGCCTCCGGCCCACCTGCCTCCGTGGGCCGAGGCCCAGCACCAGGAGCAGCGCCGGGACCTCGCGACCCTCCTCGACCTGGCCGAGGAACTGGTGGCGGACGGGGCCCGGGATCGGGGCCGGTTTCGGGAAGCGTACGAGGCGGTCCACGGCTGGCGGCGGCGATGCCTGGAGCTGGAGGTCCTGGAGGTTGTGACGGAAGGGGACCCGCCACCCTATCCCGTGGGGGAGGATGCCCTGCCGCCGGCGGCCCCGGCGCCCCTGACCACGCCAGCCCCCTCCGCGGCCTCCGCGGTGGCGGCCCCGCCGGCCGGGGGTTCCCCCGGACCGGCCCCGGACCCCCTGGCGGCGGAGACCGGCCGCCCGGCGGTGCCGGCCACCGCCACCATCCCGTGGGTGGTGGAGTGCCGGCTGCACTTCGGCCCCATCGCCGCGGGGGAGGTCGTGCCCCTCCGGGTCAACGGCGGGGACGTCGCCGTGGCCCGGGTGCTCCGGTTCGGCGGCCGGGGGCCGGTGCTGGCCCTGTGGGGGGTCAGTTCCGGCGGCCTCCGCCCCGGCGACCGGCTGGTGGGGCTGCAGACCTTCTACCCGTGACCGGCTGCCTGTCCGCCGCCGGCCCCTGGCCTCATCCGGAAACGGGAGGGGGTACCAGGGGGAGAAGTCGCCGCGAAGGCTTGTCAAAGATGGGCCGACGTTGTATCCTGAGGGCGAGATACCCATTAGGGTATTCCAGGAAGGAGGGAGCACGGTGTTCCAGATCTCTCCGGCGGCCGCGCAGCGGATCGAGGCCCTTCTCCGGGCGAAGAACAAGGCTGCCCTGCGGATCTACGCCCGCCCGGGCTGAGGGGGCATCTCCTACGGCATGGCCCTGGAAGGGTCCATCGATGCGGACGATCGGGTGTTCGAAAGCGGCGGGGCCCGGGTGGTGATGGACGGGTGGACGGCCCAGTTCCTGGAGGACGCCGTCCTGGAGTACGACGACGGGCCCTGGGGCGGCTTCCGCCTCGTCGGCGGGCCCCCGGCATCCTCGTGCTGAGAGCGCCGCGCCCCGAGGGCGCCACGTCGCCACCCACAACGCCCCGACAGACAGCGCCGGGTCGGCCATCCGAGCGCCCCGGCAGGCAGCACCATGGCGCCAACCACAACGCCCCGGCGAACTGCCGGGGCGTTTTCGCTGTCCAGGGGGATGCGGCCGCACACAGGGGCCCTTCTACCGCTCTCCAGCGGGGCCCACCGCTCCCCTTCCGTGCAGGGGACCCCGCTCCCCCTCAGTGCAGGGGCCCCACCGCCGCCTCCACCCGCCGGACCAGTTCGCCGCTCCGGACCAGCCGGGCCGCCTCCGCGAGGTCCGGGTAGAGGACCCGGTCCTCCCCGAGGGGCGGAATCCGCTCCCGGATGACCTGGTAGGCCACCCGGCTCCCGGCCCCCAGGGCCTGGGGATCGGTGAACTCCACCGCCTGGGCGGCGCAGAGGAGTTCAATGCCGATCACCTGCTCCGCCGCCCGGAGCACCCGCCGGGCCTTCCGGCTGGCGATGGTGCCCATGCTGACGTGGTCCTCCTGGTTGGCGGAGGAGGGGATGGAGTCGACGCTGGCGGGATGGGCGAGGACCTTGTTCTCCGAGACCAGGGCCGCGGCGGTGTACTGGGCGATCATCAGCCCCGAGTGGAGGCCGCCGTGAGGGGTGAGGAAGGCCGGCAGCCCGGAGAGCTGGGGGTTCACCAGCCGCTCGATCCGCCGCTCGCTGATGTTCGCCAGCTCCGCCAGGGCGATGGCCAGGTAGTCCATGGCCAGGGCGACGGGCTGTCCGTGGAAGTTGCCCCCGGAGAGCACCTCCCCTTCCTCGGGGAAGAGCAGGGGGTTGTCGGTGACCGCGTTCAGTTCCCGGCGGATCACCTCGGCCACGTGGGCGATGGCCGTCCGGCTCGCCCCGTGGACCTGGGGGATGCACCGGAGGGCGTAGGCGTCCTGGACCCGGACCTCCCCCGGCGCGGTGGTGAGGCCCGAGCCCGCCACCAGCCGGCGGAGGTTCTCCGCGGTCTCGATCTGGCCGGGATGGAGCCGGAGGGCCTGGATCCGGTGGTCCCAGGCGGCGGGGATGCCCCCCAGGGCCTCCGCGGTCAGGGCCGCGGCGATGTCCGCCGCCTTCAGCAGCTGGAGCGCGTCGGCCACCGCCAGGGCGCCAATGCCGGTCATCACCTGGGTGCCGTTGATGAGGGCGAGCCCTTCCTTGGCCCCCAGCCGGACCGGCCGGAGCCCCACCCGGGCGAGGGCCTCCGCCCCGGGCAGCCGCTCCCCCTGGACCACCGCCTCCCCCAGCCCGATGAGGGGCAGGGCCATGTGGGCCAGGGGGGCGAGGTCGCCGCTCGCCCCCAGGGAGCCCTGTTCCGGGATCACCGGGTGGACCCCCCGGTTCAGCATCTCCACCAGGAGCTCCAGGGTCTCGAGCCGCACCCCGCTGTGCCCCTGGGCGAGGGCATGGGCCCGGAGCAGCATCGCGGCCCGGACCGCCTCCTCCTCCAGGGGCTCCCCCACCCCCGCCGCGTGGCTCATCAGGAGGTTCCGCTGCAGGGCATCGGTCTGGGCAGGGGAGATGGGGACGTCGCTGAACTTGCCAAAGCCGGTGGTAATGCCGTAGACCGGCTGCTGCCGGGCCACCAGGTCCTCCACCAGCGCCCGGGCGGCCCGGACCTTCTCCCGGGCCGCGGGGTGAAGCTCCACCCGGACGCCCCGCCGGGCCACGGCCACCACTTCCTCCAAGCCGATGGTCTGGCCGATCTGAACAATCTCCACCCAAAAGGCCTCCCCGGCCGGGTTGCTTTCAGACCTCTCCTGTTCCCCGATTATAGAGGCTGGCCGGGTGGCCCGCAAACCGCCGCGTTAACAGGCGAAAGGATAGGCTGCGCAGCCTGCGCGATCGGGCAGGCTACGCGACCCAGGGCCGGAGGGCCGCCAGGGTCCGGTCCAGGTCCGCCAGGTCCGGCAGGGTGATGTCGGCCCCCGCCTCCCGGAGGGCGGCGACGGAGTACCGGGACTGGGCCACCGCGACGGTCACCGCCCCGTTGGCCTTGCCGCAGTCCACGTCCAGGGGGGTGTCCCCCACCACGACGACCCGGTCGAAGGAGACGCCGTAATAGGCCCGGGCCCGGGCGATCCCCACCCGGATGAGCTCCGGCCGGTCCTCCGCGTCGCTGCCGAAGCCGCCCACGGGGAAGTACCGGTTGAGGCCGTGGGGCGCCAGCTTCAGCCGGGCCCCGGCCTCCAGGTTGCCGGTCCCCAGGGCGAGGTAGACCCCCGGCCAGGCGCTGAGGGCCTCCAGGAGCTCCGGGACCCCCGGGTAGACCCGGCCGGAGTCCCTGGCCACCTCTTCCGCCAGGTGCCGGAGGTAGACCGGGGCCACCTCTTCCGGGGTCAGATCGAGTCCCCGGGTGCGGATCACCTCCCGGAAGAGGGCCATGTCGGTCCGGCCGGCGAAATGGATGCCCCGGTCCGCGTCGGGCACCCCCGCGAGCTCGGCAAAGGCCTTGACAAAGGCCCGCCGGCCCGCGGGCACCGCGGCCAGGGTGCCGTCGAGGTCAAAGAGGAACAGGGTCGCCAAGGGACCTCTCTCCTTTCCCGCAGGCCGAGCTCCGTCCCGGGACCCCCAGGCCGGACTCAGGCCCGGGACCTGGAGGCCGGATCCGTCCCACGGCCCGGAGGCCAGAGTCAGGCCCGGGACCCTCAGCCCCGGCCCCTAAGGGCCTCCCGCAGGAGGAGCCCCGCGGCCTGCCGGTCCGGCCGGGGGCGGCTCAGCCGGTCGTCCACCAGGTTCAGCTCCGGGTCCAGGACCACCTCCGCGGCAAAGGGGGTGAAGGAGCCGAACTCGTACCGGAGGTCGTACCACCGGACCCGGTAGCCGTCCCCCAGGGGCTCCCAGGCCGCGCAGGGGTGCCGGCTGAACCGCCGGATGAGCTGGGCCATCGGAGAGGCCAGGGAAGCGGCCACCACCCGGTCCTGGAGCCGGGCCTGTTCCCGGGGCTCCCCCACCGCCAGGGGGCGGAGGGTGACCCAGCCCACCAGGGCCCGGTCCGGGTACTCCGCCACGTAGCGCCACCGGTTCCACCCCACCAGGCCGGGGATGACGGAGACCGCCCCGGCCCCGGGG
>QGUP01000194.1 GCA_003242505.1 Bacillota bacterium | reverse complement strand
TTCCGGTATAAATTGCAGGTGCCCTGGCCCTCCCCTCTCCCTTTTGTCCCCAGAATGTGGATAATGTGTGAAGGAACACCTTGAAGAAGCCGAGATTTCCCATTCAATAGAGACTTCCCATTCTTATGACGATAGGAACAATCCGATGATTCGACACTTGCCAGGCCCATCCCTCCTGACCCCCGCCCGGCCAGGACCGGTGCCCCGGCCAGGGATCATACGCCGGAGCCGGTCGTCATAAGGTAAAGGGAAATCGTCGGGAAGCCCGCCGCCCCCCCAGGAGGGCACCCGGCCGGGAGAGGAGTGGCGCCGCTTTTCTGTGCATACTCCGCCCCGGCACGGGCACAGAATAGGTTCCAGAACTGGAACGAAGGGGATGCCCGATGAAAAAACTGATCAATGAGTTCATTAATTACTTAAGTGTCGAACGCGGGCTGGCGATGAACACCCTGGAATCCTACGGCCGGGATCTGCGCCAGTACCAGCAGTACCTGGAGCAGGACGCGGCGACCCTGGACAGCGCGTCGACCCAGACCATCGTCAACTACCTGCTCTATCTCCAGCGCCAGGGGAAGGCCACCGCCACCATCGCCCGCCGGCTCGCGGCCCTGAAGGCCTTCTATCAGTTCCTGGTCCGGGAGAAGTACGTGGAGGCCGATCCCACGGTCAACCTGGAGTCCCCCAAGCTGGAGAAGCGACTGCCCAAGGTCCTCACCGTCCGGGAGGTGGAACTCCTGCTCCAGCAGCCGGACCCCTCCCAGCCGGCGGGGCTCCGGGACAGGGCGATGCTGGAACTGCTCTACGCCACGGGAATCCGGGTCTCGGAGCTCGTGGCCCTCAACGTCGACGCCGTGAACCTGGAGATGGGCTACATACGGTGCCGGGGGCGGGGAGCCAAGGAGCGGGTGGTGCCCATGGGCTCCCTGGCGATCCGCAGCTGCCGGGAGTACCTCGAGCGCGGCCGTCCCCGGCTGGTCAAGGATCCAGGGGAGCAGGCCCTCTTTGTCAACCACCACGGCCGACGCCTTACCCGGCAGGGATTCTGGAAGATCGTCAAGAAGTACGCGGAGGATGCCCGGATCGACAAGGAGATCACCCCCCATACCCTGCGGCACTCCTTCGCCACCCACCTCCTGGAGAACGGCGCCGACCTCCGGTCGGTGCAGGAGATGCTCGGCCACGCGGACATCTCCACCACCCACGTCTACGAAGAGGTCGTGAAGATGAAGGGGCGGCTGAAGGAGATCTACTCCCGCACCCACCCCCGGGCGTAGGGGAGCGGCGCCCGGGCCGGGGGACCGAAGGGGCAGCCGCACCGGCGCCGACGCAAGCGCAGCCGGCCCATGGGGGCCGGCTCTTGGTCTCTCCGCCCAGGGCCCGCGGCTCCGATCCCTCCGTCACCTCTCCCCTGACGGTCCCGGCGCCGGGGCTGCCGGGCTCCTTGTCGATACTGGGTCAGGCGCATCCCGTCGATCAGTCCAATCCTGTCGAGGCAAAGGAGGAGGCCCCGGATGGCAGCAGCGGTTGAACGGGTCACCTTGATCGTCCTGGACAGCGTTGGCATCGGCGCGCTGCCCGACGCCGCCGAATACGGCGACGAGGGTGCCAACACCGTGGGCAACCTCGCCCGGGCCATGGGCGGGCTCGACCTGCCGAACCTTGGCCGGCTGGGACTCGGGAACCTCCTGGAGGTCCAGGGAGTGCCTCCGGTGGACCACCCCGAGGGGGCCTACGGCCGGATGGCCATCGCCAGCGTGGGCAAGGACACCATGACCGGCCACTGGGAGATAGTGGGCATCCGGATCGACGAGCCCTTCCGCACATACCCCAACGGCTTTCCCGAGGACCTGATCCAGCGGTTCATCGAAGCCACTGGGATCGGCGGGGTCCTGGGGAACAAGGTGGCCTCGGGCACCGAGATCATCAAGGAGCTGGGCGCCGAGCACATGCGCACCGGCTGGCCCATCGTCTACACCTCCGCGGACAGCGTCTTCCAGATCGCGGCCCACGAGGAGGTTATCCCCCTGCCGGAGCTGTACCGCCTCTGCGAGGTGGCCCGGAGCCTCCTCCAGGGCGAGCACCGGGTCGGCCGGGTGATCGCCCGGCCCTTCGTGGGGGACCCCGAGCGGGGCTTCACCCGCACGGCCAACCGGCACGACTACGCCCTGGAGCCCCCGCCCATGCTCCTGGACTTCGTCAAGGAGGCGGGGCTGGAGGTGGCCGCGGTGGGGAAGATCCGGGACATCTTCAGCGGCCACGGCATCACCCGGGCGATTCCCACCAAGAGCAACACCCACGGCCTGGACGTGGTGGAAGAGCTGATGGCCGAGCGGTGGCCGGGGCTCATCTTCGCCAACCTGGTCGACTTTGACATGCTCTACGGCCACCGCCGGGACCCGGTGGGCTACGCCCGGGCCCTCAAGGAGGTGGACGACCGGCTGCCCCGGCTCCGGTCGCTCCTGGGGGATCGGGACGTGCTGATCCTCACCGCCGACCACGGCAACGACCCGACCTTCCGGGGGACCGACCACACCCGGGAGTACGTCCCGGTCCTGATCACCGGCCGGCCGATCCGGTCCGGCGCCTACTTTGGCACCCGGCCGACCCTCGCGGACCTGGGGGCGACGGTGGCCGAACTCCTGGGGGTGCCCTGGTGGGGACAGCAGGGCGAGAGCTTCGCCAGCGCCATTCTGGCCTGAGGGGGCGGCCCCCCGGACGGCGTGACCCGGCCGGCGGGGTGGCCCCTGCCGCTCCGCAGCGGCGGTGCCAATCCCTGCCGGGATGGCTGCCGGTCCACCCTGGGGAGAATAGCCCCAGGAGGTTGAGGGCCATGACCCACGTGCGAGTAGGGGCCAGGGGACGGGCAGGCCCGATGGGCCGGCGGATGGGGCGGGCCGGGGGAAGGAGTCAAGCAGGGCGGAGGGGTCGAGCGCTGCGGATGGGGCTGCTGGCGCTCCTCACCCTGGTCGTGACCGCCCTGGCGGTGCCGGTGGCGGCGGCTCCGGCAGGGTCGACCCCCGGGGCGCCGGAGACCGGGGGGACGCAGTCGGGGCCGGGCGGGGCCGGAGCAGGTCAGGGGAGGCCCGCCGCGGTGCCGGGGCAGGCGGGCAAGGAAGCCCCGGCGGAGACCGCCGGCCCGGCCCTGGCCATCGGCAGCCCCTCGGCGGTACTGATGGAGGCCCGGAGCGGCCGGATCCTCTTTGCCAAGAACCCCCACGAGCGGCGCAACCCGGCCAGCGTAACCAAGATCATGACCTTGCTGGTGGCCTACGACGCCCTGGCCGCGGGAAAGGCCGCCTGGGACGACCCGGTGACGACCAGCGCGGAGGCCAAGTCCCAGGGGGGCACCCAGGTCTTCCTCGAGGTGGGGGAGGTCAACCCCCTCGGCGCGCTCCTGAAGGCGATTTCCGTCGGCAGCGCCAACGACGCCGCGGTGGCGGTGGCGGAGCACCTCGGGGGCTCCCACGAAGGGTTCGTGGCGCTGATGAACGACCGGGCCCGGGGGCTCGGGCTCCAGAACACCCAGTTCCAGAATGCGACAGGATTTGACGCACCCGGGCACTACTCCACGGCGTACGACATCGCCGTCATCGCCCGGGAACTGATCCTCCGGCACCCCCAGGCCCTCCGCCATTCGAAGATTTTCTACGAGCTCTTCCAGCACCCGGACGGCCGGGAGACGGAGATGCTCAACCGGAACCGGCTGGTTCACTTCCACAACTGGGTGGACGGGCTGAAGACCGGCCACACCCAGGCGTCGGGCTACAGCATTGCGGCCACCGGGGAGCGGGGCGGCACCCGGATGATCGCGGTCATCCTGGGGGCCCCCAACGCCGACACCCGGCAGGCCGACGCCCTGCGGCTCCTGGAGTACGGCCTCGCCCGGTTCACCACCGTCACCCACGCTCCGCCGGGCCAGCCCCTGGCGGCGGTGCCGGTCCTCCGGGGGATGCGCCGCCAGGTGGCCGCGGTGCCCCGGGTGCCCGTGGCGGTGACGGTGCCCCGGGAGGACCGGGAGAAGGTGGAGTGGAAGGTCCAGGTCGCCCCCCGGCTCCAGGCGCCGGTCACCCGGGGGCAGGTGATCGGCCGGGTGACCGCGGTGGTGGGAGGCCGGGAGGAGGCGGCCTACGAACTGGTGGCGGCGGAGAACGTCCCCCGGCTCACCCTGTGGGCAGCCTTCCGCCGGGCCTTCAGCCGGCTCCTCGGATCGGAGTCCGACTAGCCGAACTCAGACCAGGTGGGAATAGAGCGCAAGGCCCCGGGCTTTCCCGGGGCCTTTGGCGCGGGCGCGAGGGATGGTGTCGCACGAATCCTCCGGTTCGACACAGGAGATCCAGGGTCTGCCGGCGAAACCACTTTCCGTATCCAAGGGGGTGGGATGGGCGGTGGAACTGGAGACCCACGTGCAGGGCGATACCCTTTACGTGCGGGTCCGGGGGGACCTGGACCTGATGACCGCCGGGACCTTCCGGGAGGAGGTGGAGGCGGAACTGGAGCGGACCGGGGCGAGCCGGCTGGTGCTCAACCTGGCGGGGCTCAAGTTCATCGACTCCTCCGGGCTGGGGGCCATCCTCGGCCGGTTCCGGCGACTCCAGCACCGGGGCGGCCGGCTGGTGCTGGAGGACCCGCCGCCGGCCATCCGGCCCGTGCTGGAGATGGCAGGGTTCTACCGGCTGATGGAGGTCCGGGAATCGGGCTCTGGCCGTGCGGCCAGGTAGGGAGGTGGGGTTACGGTGCACAACCGGGTGGTCCTGGAGATCCCCAGCCTGCCGGAACACGTGAGCCTGGCCCGGCTTCTGGTGGCCCAGGTGGCGGCCCAGTTGCGGTTCACCGTCGCCGAGGTGGAGGAGATCAAGG
>QGUP01000193.1 GCA_003242505.1 Bacillota bacterium | reverse complement strand
CCCCAGGGAGACCAGGAGCAGGGCGACGAAGGCTTGCATCCGGAAGACGATCACCAGGACCAGGAGGGCGATGATGCCTAACAGCGCGATCCAGAGCAGAGACATCCGTCCGAACCTCCCTTATCACAAGAATCGCTACCTCGATGCTGTCCTTGTGCCCAGGGCCGACCCGCCTTTCACCTCCCCGGTCGGGCCCTGGTCGCGCCTTCCTGAAAGCACCTCATCCAAAGCGCCTCACCGGCGCTGGAAAGCGGCGATGATATCCATGGCCTCTACGGTCTGGTGGTAGACCTGCTGGTAGACCGCGAAGAGCTGCCGGTACACCTCGTGAGCCTCCGGGTCGGGCCGGCGCCGCTCCCGGGTGCGGACCATCTGGTGAACCACCTGCAGCCCCGGCGCCACCCCGGTCCCCACCATGGCCAGCACCGCCGCGCCCAGGCAGGAACTCTCGTGGCTTTCGGCCACCACGACCTCCCGGCCGAAGACGTCGGCCATGATCTGCAGCCACAGGGGCGAGCGGGCAAAGCCGCCGGTGGCCCGGATCTCCACGCTGGGGCCGGCCTGCTCCTCCAGGGCCTGGTGGACGCTGTGCATCGCGTAGATCACCGCTTCCAGGACCGCCCGGGCGACGTGGGCCCTGGTGTGATGGAGCGCCAGCCCAAAGAGCACGCCCCGGGCGTTGGCGTTCCAGTACGGCGCCCGCTCCCCGGTGAGGAAGGGCAGGAAGACGAGCCCGCCGGCCCCGGGTGCCACCTGGGCCGCGTACCGGGTGATGATGTCGTAGGGGTCCTCTCCCAGGAGCCGGGCGACCTCCCGCTCCGGACCGGCGAAGTTGTCCCGGAACCAGCGGAGGACGATGCCGCCGTTGGAGATCGCGCCCCCCACCACCCAGTGGTTCCGGGTGAGGGCGTAGCAGAAGGTCCGCCCCCTTGGGTCGGTGACCGGCCGGTCCGTCACCTGCCGGATGGCGCCGGAGGTGCCGATGGTCGCGGCCACCACCCCCGGATCGATGGCACCGGTGCCCAGGTTGGAAAGGGTGCCGTCGCCGGCGCCCACCACCAGCGCCACGGTCTCCGGCAGGCCCATGGCGTGGGCGTAGCCCGGCTCCAGCCCCCGGAGGACGTGGGTGGTGTCCACCGGGGTGGGCAGTTGGTCCCGGCGCACCCCGGCCAGGGCGAGGGCTTCGTCGTCCCAGTCCAGCCGCTCCAGGTTGAAGAGGCCGGTGGCGGAGGCAAGGCCGATGTCCATCACCCACTGGCCCGTGAGCCGCTGCAGCACGTACTCTTTCAGCCCGGCCCAGTACCGGGCCCGCTCGAAGAGGTCCGGCTGCTGCTCCCGGATCCACACGAGCTTGGTGAGGGGCGACATGGGGTGGATCGGGGTGCCGGTGCGCCGGTAGATCTCGTGGCCCCAAATCTGCCGCTTGATCCGCTCAGCTTGCTCGGCCGCCCGGCTGTCGGCCCAGATGAGGGCCCGGCCCAGGGGCCGGAACTCCTCGTCCAGGGGCAGCAGGCTGTGCATGGCGCTGGAGAACCCGACCGCTGCCACCTGGGCCGGGTCGATCCCCGCGGCGGCCACCGCCCCCTTGACGCTGTGGAGCACGGCCCCCAGGATCTCCCCCGGGTCTTGTTCGGCCCAGCCCGGACGGGGGGTGTAGAGCGGGTACTCCACTGCGTGACTGCCCAGGATCCGCCCGGTGAGCTCGAAGACGATGGCCTTGGTGCTGGTGGTGCCGATGTCGACGCCGGCGACGTACATGCCTCGATACCCTCCCCTTGGAGCCTTTCCCGTCTCCTGGCTGGACCGTGACCTGTCCTCGAGGGCCCGCTGTTTCGGTTCCCGGGCCCTGGGGACGGACTTGCGGACGCTACGGGCCGGTTCCCGGGCCCCAGGGGCCGGTTTGCTGACGCTACGGGCCGGCTCCCGGGTCCCACGGGCCGGTTGCCGCACGGCCTAGTAGCGCTTGAGGGCGATGGCCTCCCGCACCCGCTGGACAGCGGCCAGGGTGGCCTCCTTCCGGGCCAGGCTGACCGCCACGAAGAGGCTGTCGATGATGGCCAGCTGGCAGAGCCGGGACGCCATGGCCTCGGTGCGGAAGCCTGTCTCCCCGGAGGCGGTGCAGAGGGCGATGTCCGCCACCTTGACGATGGGGGAGCGGGCCTTGTCGGTGATGGCCACCGTGGTCGCCCCTGCCTTCCGGGCCACCGTCAGGGCCTCGATGACGTCCTTGCTGCTGCCCGAGTGGGAGATGCCCACCGCTACATCCTCCGGACCGAGGAGGGCCGCACCCATCACCTGCATGTGGGAGTCCAGATAGGCGGCGCAGTGGATGCCCGTGCGCATGAACTTGTGCATGGCATCCAGGGCCACGATGCCCGAGCCGCCGGATCCGTAGAATTCCACCTTCCGGGCCCGGGCCAGCGCGATCGCCGCCCGTTCCAGGGCCCCGGGGGACAGGACCTTCAGGGTGTCCATCAGGCTGCGCATGGTGGATTGGAAGACCTTCTGGGCGACATTCCACGGGCTGTCGCTCTCGGTCACCTCTTCATGGATGAGGGCCAGGGGCTCCACCAGGTCCCGGGCGAGGGAGATCTTCATGGCCTGGTAGCCGGAATAGCCGAGCCGGCGGCAGAGGCGGAAGATGGTGGCCTCGCTGGCGCCGCACCGTTCGGCCAACTCACTGATCGGCAGATGGATAATCTCCTGGGGCTGCTGCAGGATGAACTCCGCCGCCCGCCGCTCCGCATCCCGGAGGGAGGGGAGGATGCTGCGGAGGCGGCTGAGGCAGCCCTGGGGCTCTCCGGCTTGTACCATCCTTCTGTCCTCTCCTCGGTCTCCTGGTGTTAAAGAAAAAGGTTTTCATCACATTTGGCCTATCCGGAAGTAACGTTTCATCCTGGGCTCACGAAACTCCTTCCCCGGGGCTGAAATGGAATCATTGATACAAGGCGACGGGGCCCGGGGTCCGATGTCGATCCAGTCGGAAACCGTTGCAGGCAGATGTTCGCTTGCATCTTGACCACAATATCTGGGGAAGAAGGAGGTGCCCGGGATGGGGTTCCGGTTCCGGAAGTCCATGAGACTCGCCCCCGGTGTCCGGCTGAACATCGGGAAGCGGAGCATCGGCATCTCTGCGGGGCCGGGGACCCGAGGCGGGCCCGCAAGGTCTGGGAGAAGATCTATGCCTTCGACCCGGAAGCGGCCGGCGTCGCGCAGCGCCTGGGCATCGCGCGGAGCTGACCCCTTGCCCGGGTGCCGGGGTACGCCTGGTAAGGGGGCCGCCTGGGGCGTCCCGCCACCGGTAAGGCCCCTGCTGCAGCCGTGCAGCAGGGGCGGCTGTCCCTGTGGGAGCCGCCCACCGTCGTTGACACCGGATCCGCGCCGTGCTACCTTCGTAATGATTTGAAGTCGCTGCACGAGTGCTGAGGAGGCGGACCGCGCCCATGCACCTATACGGCACCCAGGCCATCGACGCCGAGGGGCACCTGACCATCGGGGAGGTCCGGGCGGTGGACCTTGCCCGCCGGTTCGGGACGCCCCTCTACGTGTTGGATGAGGAACTGATCCGGCAGAACTGCCGGGCTTACGTCGACGCCTTCCGGTCCGCTTGGCCAGATTTCATCGTGGCCTACGCGGCAAAGGCCTTTCTATGTACGGCGATGGCGGCCCTGGTGCATCAGGAGGGGCTCTACCTGGACGTGGTCTCCGGCGGGGAACTGGTCACGGCCCTCCGGGCGGGGGTCCCCGGGGACCACCTGATCTTCCACGGGAACAACAAGACCCCGGAGGAACTGGATCTCGCCCTCCGGGTCGGGGTGGGCCGGATCGTGGTGGACAGCCTCTCGGAATTGGACCTCCTCGCGGACCTGGCCGCCGAGCGGGGGGTTCGGCCCCGGATCGCCCTCCGGATCACCCCTGGGGTGGAGGCCCACACCCACCACTACATCGCCACCGGCCAGCTGGACAGCAAGTTCGGCATCCCCATCGCCGGCGGGGCCGGACTGGAGGCGGTTCGGCGGGCCCTGGCGGAGCCCGCGGTGGACCTCGTGGGCCTGCACTGCCACATCGGCTCCCAGATCCTCGACCTGAGCGGGTACAAGGTCACCGCCGAGCGGATGGTGGACTTCATGGCCGAGGTGCGCCGGGAGACCGGGTGGACCTGCCCGGAGTTGAACCTCGGCGGCGGCCTCGGGGTGCGGTATACCGCCGAGGACCCGGCGCCGACGCCGGCAGACCTCGCGGCGGTGCTGACCGGGACGGTGCGGGCCCGGTGCGAGGCCCACGGCCTGCCCCTTCCTCGGCTGGTGGTGGAACCGGGGCGGTCCATCGTCGGGGAGGCGGGGACCACCCTTTACACCGTGGGGGCGATCAAGGAGATTCCCGGCGTGCGCACCTACGTGGCGGTGGACGGGGGGATGGCGGACAATCCCCGGCCCGCGCTCTACCAGGCCCGGTACGACGCAGTGGTGGCCAACCGGGCCGCAGAGCCCCGGATCCGGCTGGTGACCGTCGTCGGCCGGAACTGTGAGTCCGGCGACGTGCTGATCCGGGACCTCCCGGTGCCGGCGACCCTTGCCCGGGGGGACATCCTGGCGGTCCAGGTGACCGGGGCGTACAACTACAGCATGGCTTCCCACTACAACCGCTACCCAAAGCCGGCGGTGGTCCTGGTCCGGGACGGGGAGGCCGAGGTGGTGGTGGAGCGGGAGACCTGGGAGGACCTGCTGCGGTTCGACCGGCTGCCGGAGCGGCTCCGGGTCGGGGCAGCTCGGCGGTAGGGAGGTAGCAAGGAGCCGGGGCCGGGCAGCCAGGTGGTCGGCAGCCTGGGTCAGCGCGGCGCAGCAGGGAGGGAGGAAGCCGGCCCCGGAGGGCCAATCTTAAGG
>QGUP01000192.1 GCA_003242505.1 Bacillota bacterium | reverse complement strand
GGCCCTGGAGACCCTGGTGGAGATCGTGGAGCGGGTGACCCAGGACATCCAGGGCATCGCCCGGAAGAGCGGCGAGGTGCGGGCCGGGGCCCAGCGGGTGGTCAGGGCCTTCGACTCCGTCGGGGCGGTGACAGAAGAGAACACCGCGGCGACGGAAGAGATGGCTGCGGGGGTCAGCCAGGCGACCCGGGCGGCGGAGCAGATCGCCTCCGTCTCCCAGTCCAACGCCGCCGCAGCCGAAGAGGTCTCCTCCGCCGTCGAGGAACTGAACGCGACCGCGGAGGAGGTCTCGGCCTCGGCCCAGAGCCTCGCCCAGATCGCCCAGCGGCTCCAGCAGCAGGTCGCCCGGTTCCGGATCTGAAGCCACAAACCAGGGCGGGGAGGGAGCCTCAAGGCTCCCTCCCCGCCGTCTTGTTGAACCTCCCCGCCGGCGGCTCAGGCCGGGGTGAGGGTCTTCTGGCCGGGCTTCCAGTTGGCCGGACAGAGGCCCCCGGTCTGGAGCGCCTGCAGAACCCGCAGGGTCTCGTCAACGCTCCGGCCGATGTTCATGTCGTGGACGACGGCGTAGCGGACGATGCCCTCGGGGTCGATGATGAAGAGCCCTCGCAGGGCCACCCCTTCCTCCTCCACCAGGACGCCGTAGGCCCGGGAAACCTCCTTGGTCATGTCGCTCGCGAGGGGGAAGGCCAGTTCGCCCAGGCCGCCCAGTTCCCGGGGGGCCTTGATCCAGGCCCGGTGGCAATAGACGTTGTCGACGCTGACCCCCAGGACCTCCGCGTTCAGGTTCCGGAACTCCTGGATCCGCTCGTTGATCGCCAGGATCTCCGTCGGGCAGACAAAGGTGAAGTCTGCCGGGTAGAAGAAGAGGACCAGCCACTTGCCCCGGTAGTCCTCGAGCCGGACCCGTTCGCTCAGGGTCTCGAGGTTCTTGGTGCTGGGCATGTCAAAGTGCGGTGCAGGCCGGCCGACCAGCCGTTCCATGGGACGACACCTCCGGCGATGCTGACCCCGGCCGCACCCACCGCAGCCCGGGACCGGCGGCCCGGTCAGGGGCCCGGTGGGTTGAGGAGCCGGGGCTTCGACCTGGGTTTGTATCTCCGTTGGTAATTATACTACCGAATTGATTATCTGGATCAGTGTTAGTGTGTCGTATATTTTCCAACAAAAGAAAAAGCAAGGGGCCGGTGCGGCCCTAGCCGCGACCGGCCGGAGCGGTCCGGGTCGCCGCCAGCCGCCGGAGCAGGGCGGCTTCCGCGGCCGGCACGTCCCCGTGCCACCGGGTAGGGTGTTGCACCTCCAGGTCGGTCTCGTTCCCCTTGCCCAGGATCAGCACCATGTCACCGGGCTGGGCGAGTTGAATGGCGGTCTCGATGGCCTCCAGCCGGTCCTCGATGCGATAGATGGTGCACCGGGGGTTGTCCACCCCCGCCGCGATCTCGTCCATGATCGCCCGGGGGTCCTCTGTCCGGGGGTCCTCCTCCGTCAGCACCAGGATGTCCCCGTAGCGGCCCGCCACCCGGCCCATCTCCGGCCGCTTGGTCCGGTCCCGCAGCCCCGCCGAGCCGAAGACCAGGATCAGCCGGGAGCCCGGGCGCCGCACCGCCTGGACGCTGCTGAGAAGCTTCTCAAAGCCGTCAGGGGTGTGGGCGTAGTCCACCACCACGGTAAAGTCCTGGCCGAGGTCCACCCGCTGGAACCGGCCCGGCGCCGGGCGCACCCCCGCCATGGCCTCCACCATGGCCTCCAGGGGCAACCCCAGCGCGAGGCCGCACCCGAGGGCTGCCAGGGCGTTGCTCACGTTGTAGATTCCGAAGAGGCCCGGGGCGGAGACCGGCCACTCTCCCCAGGGGCTGACCAGCCGGAAGCGGACCCCCATCTCCGGGGTAATCTCCGCGTCCCGGGCCTGGAGCTGGGCCGCCGGGTTCTCCAGGCCGTAGGTGACCAGCCGCACCCCCTGGGGAAGCTCCGCCACCAGCCGCTGGCCGTAGGGGTCGTCGAGGTTGACCACCGCGGTGGCCCCGGGCTCCAGTTGCTGGAAGAGCAGCCGCTTGGCCCGGTAGTACCCCTCCATGTCCCGGTGGTAGTCCAGGTGCTCGTGGGTGAGGTTGGTGAAGGCGGCGGCGACAAACCGGCAGTGGGCCACCCGCTCCTGTTCCAGGGCGTGGCTGGAGACCTCCATGGCCACCACCTCCACCCCCCTCTCCACCATCCGGCGCAGGAGGCGGTGCAGGTTGTGGGCCTCCGGCGTGGTGTAACCGGACTTCGGCTCCACCACCTCGTCCCCGACCATCACCCCGGCGGTGCCGATCACCCCGGCTGAGACGCCCAACTGGGCAGCCAGTTGCATGACCAGGAAACTGACCGTGGTCTTGCCGTTGGTCCCGGTCACCCCCACCAGCCGGAGGCGCCGGGAAGGATCGCCGTAGAAGCTCGCTGCCAGGGCGGAGAGGGCCCAGCGGCTGTCGGGCACCACCACCACCGGCACCGAAGCCGGAACCGGCACCGGCTCCTCGGCCACCACCGCCACAGCCCCCCGGTCCACCGCATCGGCCACGAACCGGTGTGCGTCCACGTTCTCCCCGCGGATGGCGACAAAAAGGTCCCCCGGCCGGACCTGACGGGAATCGCAGGTGAGCCCCTTGACCTCCACCTCATCGGCGCCGGGCACCGAATCGACACCCAGGGGGACCAGGAGTTGAGCCAGCCGCATGGGTTCTGTCCCTCCAACGTCTACCGCAATAGTCTGCCCGGATCGACCGATGCTATACATCCAAACCTATATTGTAAGCACTTCAACGCTCAGGCAACCGGCCCTGCCGCCGAAGGGGGCCAGGGGCTGTTTTCCAGCCATCCGGGGCCAGCCGAGGAGCCGGAACCTTGACACGGGGCCGCCCCGGTGGTACGGTTTAATTGCACGGATATAAAAACAAGCCCGGGGTTGATTGCATGAATAGAGAAGAAAGGCTGCGGCGGCTGATCCAGTTCCGGATCGCCCCGCTGCTGGACCTGGTCCTCTCCCTGCTGGTCCTCACCAGTCCCGAGCGGTTCGGCACCGACCTCCCCTGGGTCCGCCGGGTGCGGGAGCGGATCCCCCCGGACCTCCTGGCCGCCCTGCAGGAACGGAGCCGGGGGCTCGACCTCTTCGCCCTGGCCATGGAGCTGGAGGACAGCCCGGCCCGAACGGTGGAGGCCCAGCTGGGGGCCCTGGAGCAGACCCATCCGGAACTGGCCCGAATGCTGACCCAGTACTGGCAGGCCGTCGCCCCGGAACTGGCGGGAGCCATGAGGCTCCTGGCCGACAGCCTCCAGTCGGAGCAGGAGCGGCTGGGGCGGATGGGCCCTGTCGCCTACCTCTCCGGCTTCTCCGACCGGATCCGGCTCGTGGCGGAGGGCGAGGCCCTCTTCCTCGCCTGGGGACGGGGGCTGGAGGTGCCCCTGGCGGAACTGGAGCGGATTCTCTTCATCCCGTCGGCCTTCTGCCCCCGGCGGGTGATGTTCTATCGCCTCGGGAAGACCCAGATCCTCTTCTACCGGCCGGAGGCGGACCCGGATCCCGAGGGGATTCCCGAAAGCCTCCTCCTCACCCTCACCGCGCTGGCGGACTCCACCCGGCTGCGGCTGCTGCGGCTGATCGCCCGGGAATCCCTGCCGGCCCAGGAGATGGCCCGGCGGCTGGGGGTGGGGGAATCCACCGTCTCCCGGCACCTCCGCACCCTCATGGAGGCCGGCCTGGTCGCCCGGGACCGCCAGGAGGGCCGCTACATCTACTACACCCTCGAGGAGCAGCGGCTGGATGAGCTGGCCGACCGGCTGAAGCGATACCTGGGGAGGGCGTGACCATGGCGTCTCCTGGGCTCTCCCGGCCCGGCCTTTGCCCGGCCCAGGGGCCAGGGGGGCTGCCCGGCCCGGGACAGGTGGTCCTCGGGCTCGGCCCCCGGGCCGTGGCCCGGCTGCGCCGGCTGGCAGGCCTGTACACCCGGGCCGCCTACCTCCGGGGGGACCGGCCGGGGTTCTGGTGGGAACTTCCTGTCGCCGCCAACCTGGACTGGGAGCGGCGGGTCCGTTGGGGGGAGAGCCCCCAGGGCGAGGCCCGGGTCCGCCACCTCGCGGCGGCCCTGGGCCTTGAGGAACGGCTCCACCTCTACCCCGCCGCCCTCCGGCCCGGGGAGCGGGCCGCCCTGGACCTCGCCCTCGCCCTCATCCGGCAGTCGGGCCTTCTCCTCTGGGAAGAGCCCCTCTTCAGCCTGGACCCCCGGGAAGGGCGCGCCATCGCCCGGGCGGTCCAGGGGCTGAGCCGGCAACTGGGCATCGGCATCGTGGCGGCGTCGGCCGCCTCCCTGACCGGCCTCCGGCAGCTCGCCGCCGCCTGGGCGGCGGAGAGGGCCCCAGCCACTGGAACAGAGAGACCCCTGGGCCCGGGCGCGGCCCGGCGCCCCGGGCCTCCCTTCGGCGAGCGCCTGGGCGCCGGGCCTTTACCGGCAGGCATCCAGGAACCGCGCCTCTGAAAAGCGGGGCACCAGGCAAACGGACCTCTGATTGGCGGGGCACCGGGGAAACGAACCTGTGATTGGCGGGGCACCGGTGAAAGGGGCCTCTGCTTGCCGGGGCACCAGGCAAACGGGCGGCGGTTCGGTGGGCACCCTGGCATGGGAGCAGGGTGCCCGCTTTTTTCTGTCGGTCCGGCAGGATCCAGGCGGGAAATAGCGAACACATATTCCCCAGGAACATATGTTCGGTATCCAGGGGGGGACGAGGATGGCAGCGGCGGTGCTCGCTTTGGACCGGGGGCGCTCCCGGCCGACCCTGGGGATCTGGCGGGACGGCCGCCTCGCCGCCTTTACCTGGGAGGATGAGGGGCAGCAGGGGCACCGGGGGGAGGCCCGGGGGCAGGAG
>QGUP01000191.1 GCA_003242505.1 Bacillota bacterium | reverse complement strand
GTGGCAGGTGCCCTGCTGGTGGTCTTCTCCCTGTCGATAGGTCCGGTTGTTATCCGCAAGGTGACAGAATCAGGGCGGGCAGTCGCCCACGCCGTTCCCATTTCGCTTGTAGAGCCGGACGGGCTGCCGGTTCCTTCCCGTGCGACACCAGTACAGGTGGAGATCGTTCGGACAGACCCACCGCCTGAAACAGGAGGGCCAGCCTCCACCAGGGGACCCGTGGACCGCCGGTGGGGGCTGCCGGCTCACTACGTACAGAACGTAACCTGGTCCGAAGCCTGTGATCCCCGCCCCATGCGAAAGAGCAGCGCCGTCGGGCCGGGAACCTTGACGATGAACGTCGAGGAACGGGTCCCGGCCAGGTGGGACGCCCCGCCCACGACCTCCGCGAAAATCATCAGCGCGGCCGTCGGATTCGACGTCATCGGAACCTATCCCGTGTCCGTCACCCGGAGGACAACCATTCCCGACGGCAAGTTGCGGGTCGTGGCGGCCCACCCCCTGTACGATGTGGCAACCTTCGAGGTCCGGTACAAACCCTGGTTCGGTGCGGCCCGGCCCCTGGGGGAAGGAACCGCCGCCAAACCGGCCGGTGTCTGCTTCGTGGTGTACGAGTACTGAACCCCTGGCCCCAGGGTCTCCCTTCCTCCCAGGCATCCAATCGGCAGTTCCGCCCGGGTAACGGAACTCTGATCCATGGCGCGCCGACGCCGGCTCCCGGGAGGAGCCGGCGTCACACATCTTTTCTAGCTCTTCCGCCGGCAGCAGCGGCGGCGGCGCGGGGCAGCCTCCTGGGCTGTCGCGGTGTACTTCTCAGGGTCCTTCTCAAACTCCTGGCGGCAGGCCTCCGAGCAGAAGTAGTAAGTCGTCCCGTTGTGGTCGGCCCTGGCCGGGGCGGTCCCGGGGTCGACTTCCATGTTGCAGACCGGATCCTTTGCCATGTCGTCTACCTCCCGTGTGAGCATCTATGCCAACCGGAAGCCTGCCGGGACGCAGACCCCGGTCGGAGCCAGGGGATGCACTGCGCCCATGACGGCGCCGCCCAGAGGGCTCGCTGCCGCCTGTAGAATTCTCTGTCGCCTGTCGAATGCCCTTTCGTCTATGGAATTTTCAGCCGACCGCGGGCCAGAAATTCCCTCACTGTTCTGGCCTTACAGCCGCACCGGGGCTTTCCTGCTGCCCAGGTGGGTGACCCCCCGCCGGGTCTCCCACCACTCCAGGGCCGCGAAGGCCCCTACCCCCAGGCCGAAGCGGAGGAAGAACCCCAGGATCAGCGCCCCCCGGGCCGTGAGGGCGTCCATCAGCCACGCGCCCAGGAGCGGCGCCACGGTGCCGATGGCCGCCACCATCGCCTGGTGCGCCGCCAGGATGCGGGACCGGGACTCGACCGGGGCCACCTCCATCAGCAGGGCCGCCACCAGTAGGGTCACCCCTGCGATGGAGGAGCCGGTGACGAGGTTGAAGACCGCCACCGCGGGCAGGCTGGGAAAGAGGACGTTGGTGAGGGGCGCCAGGGAGAGGATGCAGCCCGCTGCCACCAGCATCCGCCGGTGCCCCCACCGCTCTCCCCACCGGGCCCAGAGGTTGTAGGTCCCGGCGGCCCCGAGGGAGTTGGTGACGTTGAGGAGGCTGACCCAGGTGTTGTTGGCCCCCAGGTCTGTGATCTGGTAGCGGCTGAAGACCGGCCAGAGGGACTGCCAGGTGAGGTGAAGGAGAGCCGAGGCGGCGAAAAAGCGCACCACCGCGCCGGAGACCTGCCACCTGCGCCCACTCCAGCTCCGTTCAGCCGGAGCCACCGGCGCACCCGCCGCCGGAGCCTCCGGCGGGGCCCCGGGGCCATCCACCGGGATCTCCGGCTCCGGGAGCCTGCGGATGAGCCACAGTTCCACCGCGACCAGCAACCCCGCGGCCCCGAAGATGCCCTGGTACCCGGCCGGGAAGGGCAGCCGGTCCAGGAGGATTCCCGCCAGTAGCCCGGCGCTGAGGCCGGCCAGGGTCCCGTACCGGCCCCGTTCCGCCAGCACCCGGCCCCGGCTGACGGGGCCGAAGGCATCGGCCACCAGGCCCTGGATCCCGGTGTAGGCCACCCCTTCCCCGGCCATGGCCAGGGCCCAGACCAGGATCAGCGCCCCGACCCGCATGGACGCCGGCAGCGCCGGCACCCCGGCGAGGAGCAGAAAACCCGCCCGGGCCAGGAGGGTCGCCCGCCGGATCCAGACCCGCTTTCGGCCGGCAGTGAAGAGCCGGGAACTGAGGAGCAGGGCGGGGATGGTCAGCAGGTTAGGGAGCGCCGAGAGCAGGCCGAGCTGGGGGTTGTTTGCCCCCAGCCGGATGGCCAGCATCGGTACGAAGGTCTGGACAAGGCCCAGGGAGAAGGCCGCTGCCCCCGCGTGGAGGCAGAACCAGCGGCGGTTGGCTGTGGGCGGCGGTTCTCCCTCGTGGCAAGATCCATGGTCCGACACGGGTGCGCCTCCTCTGTCCGGCCTGCCCGGGGCCGGGCGGTCAGTCGCCCGCGGGCAACTCCAGCCGGAAGGGGTTGAAGTCGGTGTCCCGGTCGTAGTAGTCCTCCTGCTCCGCCTCCTTGAGGAAGGCCACCACCCGGTAGGTCACCGGCAACAGCAACACTTCGATCAGAACCTTGGCGGTGTAGTTGGACAGGATGATGCTCCGGATCAGGTCCCCGGGGAAAACCCCTCCGAAGGCCACCAGGACGAAGACCAGGCTGTCCACGCCCTCGCCCACCAGGGTGGAGGCGACAAACCGCAGCCCCATCCACCGGCCTTCGGTCTTCACCTTCAGCCGGGCCAGCACGTAGGAGTTGAGGAACTCGCCGGCCCAGTAAGCCACCAGGCTCCCCAGCGCGATCCGGGGCGTCTGGCCCAGGATCCGGTCCCAGGCCTCCTGTCCCCCTTGCTCGATCCAGCGGGCGTCCCCGGGCAGAGCCCCCACCAGCATGAAGATGCCGATCATCAGGGCCAGGGCTGCAAAGCCGGTCCAGATCACCACCCGGGAGCGGCGGTAGCCGTACACCTCAGTCAGGATGTCGCCGAAGATGTAGCTGAGGGGGAAGACCAGCACCCCACCGGTGATGGTCAGGCCACCGAAGAGGCGGAGCACCTTGGCCGCCGCCACGTTGCTGATCAGCAGCGATGCGACGAAAAAGGCCATCACGATGGGGAAGTAGCGGTACCGGCCCATGGACAACCCCCTTCGCAGAGCGCCGTGCGGCCTCCCCACCGCAGCCCCGCGGGCGGTTGCCGGGGCTGTTCCGGCCGCTGCGGCAGTGCAGCAACCCTTCTTCCATCATACTCCAGCCTGGGCCGGCTGGGGAGAGGGGCCCTGGCCCGGACGGCCTGGGGGACATTGGCTCCCGCCGTCCTGGGACAAGGGGCCTTACCCGCCGGTGGGGGCCTACCCGCCGGCCATCGCCCGGGCCCGCCCCGGCCGGGGCAAGGTCACCGCCGGCCCGTCCGGATCCCAGCGGAAGGTCGCCACCGCCAGTCCGAGGGCCACCCCGGCCCAGGCCACCAGCGCCGCCAGCGCCGGCAGCATCCCGGCCCCGTCGCCCACCGCTGCCGACCGGAGGGCGGCCACCAGGTGCTGCACCGGGAGGACCCGGCTGACGGCCCGCACCCACGCCGGCGCCCCGTCCAGCCGGTAGAACATCTCGCTGGCGAAGAACATCGGCAGGAAGAGCAGGTTGTTCACCAGGCTCACCTGGGACTCGTTGCCCGCCAGGTTGCCCACTACAAAGCCGATCAGGGTGCAGCACAGGATCCCCAGGGCCAGCCCCGGCAGCATCCGCAGGACGGCCGCCGGGTTCGTGCGGTCCCGCGCCGCCCCTGCTTCCTGCCCCGTCCGCCACCGCCCCCTCTCCCAGCCGCTACCGCCCCGGCGCCGCCGCCAGCGCCTGGGCGATGGTCCGGACGTTGTGCCGCATCATCCCCACGTAGCTGTCCGCGCCGCTGCCCGGCGGGCCCAGGGAGTCTCCGTAAAGGTGGCCGCCGATGGCCACCCCGGCCTGGGCGGCCACCTGCTCCAGGATCCGGGGGCTCACGGTGGTCTCGAGGAAGGGCGGCACCCGGTGCTCCCGGAGCACCTCCACCAGCCGGGCGATCGCCTGGGCGGAGGGCTCATCCTCGGTGCTGACACCCCAGACGGTGTCCAGCACCTCCAGGCCGTACCGTCGGCCGAAGTAGCGATAAGCGTCGTGGGTGGTGACCAGCTTCCGCCGCTCCGGCGGGATCCGGCTCAGTTCCGCCTCGGCCCACCGGTCCAGTTCCTCGATCTCCCGGATCAGGGCCGCGGCGTTGGCCGCGTACACCTCCCGCCCCTCCGGGTCGACGGCGGCCAGGGCGTCCCGGATCTTCTCCACGTAGCGGATCGCGTTCCGGGGGTCCATCCACAGGTGGGGGTCCCAGCGGCTCGGATCTTCCGCCCAGGGCAGGAGGTCCATCTCCGGCCCGGCCAGTTCCACCACCGGCGCCCGGGTGCCGGAGGCGGTGACCAGTTTCTCCATCCAGCCCTCCAGGCCGAGGCCGTTCATCAGGACCAGGTCTGCCCGGGCGATGGCCGCGCTGTCCCCGGGGACCGGCTCGTAGGTGTGGGGGTCGGTGCCGGGGGCCAGGAGCGACCGGACCTCCGCCCGGTCCCCGGCCACCCGGGCGGCGAGGTCGCCGATGATGTTCAGAGTCGTCACCACCCGGAGGCCCGGCGCCGTGCCCCCTTCCACCCCGCCCCGGGCCCCGAGGGCGACGCCGGCCACCAGGCCCACGATGGCCCCGGCAAGGGCCGCGGCCACGAGGCCGGCCGCGATCTTCCACCGGGAAAGCCCGGGGCTCCCGGGTGCGCCCCCGCCGCCGACCGCCGGACCCGGGGGTCCGCCCGGCGCTCCGTCGAGCCGTCCCCCGGAAACGGCCACCCTGCTGCCGGA
>QGUP01000190.1 GCA_003242505.1 Bacillota bacterium | reverse complement strand
AAGAGAAAGCTGGCTACCAGATTTAGTACCGGTTCTTGGGGCTGGAGATTTGTATAAGGGGCAGCTCCCCCCCCGTCCTTGCCGCCCACACACCGCGGTCCTTTCCTCCCATTCTTCCGCCCGCCCCGGCGGGGGTCTTCGCCACCGCCTCCGGCCCGTAGAGATAGAGCCGAGGCAGCGATGGACCCGGGAGGTGGGAGCGATGCCCCTCCGGCCCGCGGCGGGCACCTGGCGGGTCACCGCCACCTACGTGGGCACCGTGGTCGGCGCCGGGTTTGCCAGCGGCCAGGAGATCCTCCGGTTCTTCGGCGCCTACGGCCTCCGGGGACTCTGGGGCATCCTCCTGGCTGCCGGGCTCCTGAGCGGATTCGGCATCGCCGTCATGGCCATGGGCCGGGAGACCCGGGCCCGGTCCCATCGGGAGGTGCTGGTCCAGGCCCTGGGCCCCCTGGCCGGCCTGGCCGACGGGATCCTCACCGCGCTGGTCCTGGCCGGGTTCGGCGTCATGGTCGCGGCCGGGGGCGCCATCGCGGCCGGCTACGCCCACCTGCCCTACAGCCTCGGGGCCGGGGCCATGGCCGGCCTCACCGCCCTCACGGTCCTCGCCGGCCTCGAGGGGGTGACCGCAGCCAACGGCGCGGTGGTCCCCCTGCTGATCCTGGCGGTGGCCGGGGTGGCGGGGTTTACCCTCCTCCGGGAGGGGCTCCCCTCCTTCCCCGGCGGGGCCCCCGGGGCGCCGGCGCCCGGACTCCCGGCACCCGGATTCCCGGCGCCCGGGGCCCCGGCACCCGGGATCCCGGTGCTCCCGACCTCCGGGCCGCCAGGGGCGGCGCCCCACTGGCTCCTGGCCGCCCTCCTGTACGCGAGCTACAACCTCCTGCTGGCCCTGCCGGTCCTCGCCCCCCTGGGAGCGGAGACCGGCGATGCCCGGGCCCTGGCCGCGGGCGGCCTCCTGGGGGGCGCGGCCCTGGGCCTGCTGGCCGCCGGGCTCCACCTGGCCCTGGCCACAGCCCCGGCCGCGGCCCGGGGGGAGGTGCCGACCCTCCTCCTGTCCCGGGCCCTCCCCGCCCCGGCCCCGGCCCTGTACACCCTGGTCCTGTGGGCGGAGGTCTATACCACCGCGGTGGCCTGCGCCTTTGGCGCGGTCCGGCGGCTGAGTCAGGGGGGAAACCGGGCCGGGGCGATGCTCCTCGCCGCGGCGCTGGCGCTTCTCCTCAGCCGGGTCGGGTTCTCCCGGCTGGTGGCCCGGCTCTACCCGGCCATCGGCTACGGGGGGCTCCTCCTGCTGGCCCGGATCGCCTACCTCCGGCTCCGGAGGGGGCGGTAACAGGGCGCTATGACGCCTGCGGGTGCGATCGCGGGATGCTACTACGCCAAGGTCGGCGCCGGGCCGCCGGCGGCCCCGGGCCGGCCGGACTTCTACAGCGCTTCCCGCCGCAGAGGGATCTTCTGGCCGTCGGGGGTGTAGGTGTAGAACCCCCGGCCGGTCTTCCGCCCGAGGTGCCCGGCCTGGACCAGTTGCACCAGCAGGGGGCAGGGCCGGTACTTGGGATCCCGGAACCCGTCGTACAGGACGTTGAGGATGGCCAGGCAGGTGTCCAGCCCGATGAAATCCGCCAGCTCCAGGGGACCCATCGGGTGGTTCATCCCGAGCTTCATCACCGTGTCCACGGCCTCCACCGAGGCGACGCCCTCGTAGACCGCGAACATGGCCTCGTTCAGCATGGGCATCAGCACCCGGTTGGAGACAAACCCCGGGAAGTCCCGGACCTCCACCGGTGTCTTTCCCATCTCCACCGCCAGGGCGGCCACGGCCTCGTAGGTCTCCTGGCTGGTCCCAAGCCCCCGGATGATCTCGACCAGCTTCATCACCGGCACCGGGTTCATGAAGTGCATGCCGATGAACCGGTCCGGCCGGCTCGTCACCGCCGCCAGCCGGGTGATCGGCAGGGACGAGGTGTTGGAGGCAAAGACCACCCCGGGCGGCGCGAACCGGTCGAGTTCACGGAAAAGGGCCTGCTTGGCCTCCAGGTCCTCCGTGATCGCCTCGATCACCAGGTCGCACTCCCCGGCCACGTCGAGGTCCAGGGTCGGGTGGATCCGCCTCAGGATCGCCTCCTTCTCCTCCGGGGTCCTCCGGCCTTTCTCCACATCCCGGCTCAGGTTCCGCTCGATGGTCGCCAGGCCCCGGTCCACCAGCCGCTGCTCCAGGTCCCGGAGCCAGACCTCCCGGCCGGCCTGGGCCGCCACCTGGGCGATCCCGGCCCCCATCTGCCCCGCTCCCACCACCAGGATCCGCTGAAACCGCATCGAGCACGACCTCCCCGGCCTTCCCAGCAGACTCTGCTAAGGCTTTTCGCCACCGGGGCCCAAACCCCTTGTGGCAACCCCCTGGGGCGGAAAAGGGCCCGGGGAAAGGCGAGCGGCCGGAGCCTGTGCTCCGGCCGCTGCCCCGGGTTGAGAAGCGATATGGCATGCAGAGAGGCTGCAGGATGGCCGAGGCTGTACGGGATGACGGATACCTTAGTCCGTACCGGCGGTGGCAGGCTGGGACCGGTGGAGGAGGTTCGCGACCCACTGCCGCCAGACCGGCAGGAACCAGCGGTCGACGCCCCAGTAGCCGACGGCGGTGCTGCCCGCGGCCAGCATCAGGACCTGCAGGGTGTAGAGGATCGGGTTGGTGCTGGTGGTGCCGGCGAGCATGAAGTTGAGGTTCATGAAAGCACCCATGAAGGCGGCGAACATGGACGCGAACCCGAGGATGAGGGCCAGGCCCACCAGGACCTCGCCGTAGGCGACCAGGAAGTTGAAGAGCTTGACGTTGGGCAGGGCGACGTTCTCGAGGAAGGCCGCGTACCAGGGCTGGACGGCAGGATGGTCACCGGTCGCCTTCTGGATGGCACCCTTCAGGAAACCGGTCGCATCGAAGGGCTGGGGCCCCGCTACCTTGTGCCAGCCAGCCTCGAGCCACTGCCACCCCACGTAGACCCGGACGATCAACCAGAACCAGGCCGATTCCTTGCTGCGAAACCACTTCAACATGATTTTGTCTGCCTCCCCCTCGGGCTCCGGCCGGTCGCCCTCTGGGGACACCCGGCCGTGACGCCCCGGTACTGGGTTTGGGGGGTCCGGACCCTCAACCCACCTCGAGAATACTGCACCGAAGGGGAGACTTTCTATTCGGCCAAAGACCTATCACTTTTCCAGGGGCTGACTCCGGTTGGTGCCGGATGACCTGCCTACCGAGATCGGTTTCAACCCCTATCCGTCCACCCGCACCACCGTCGCCTCCCCCTGGCCTCCGCCCGAGCAGATGGCCGCCAGGCCGTACCCGCCGCCCCGGCGCCTCAGTTCATAGACCAGGGTCATCAGGATCCGGGCGCCGCTCGCCCCGATGGGGTGTCCCAGGGCGATGGCGCCGCCGTTGACGTTCACCCGCTCCGGGTCGATGCCCAGAAGCCGGATGGAAGCCAGGGTCACCGATGCGAAGGCCTCGTTGATCTCCGCCAGGGCCAGGTCCTTCACGCCCAGCCCGGCCTTCTCCAGGGCCTTCAGCCCCGCCCGCGCGGGCACCGTGTGCAGGCACCGGGGCTCCTCGGAGACCTGCCCGTAGCTCACCAGGGTGGCCAGGGGCTCGAACCCCAGGGCCTCGGCCCGCTCCCGGGACATGATCACCAGGGCCGCAGCCCCGTCGTTGAGGGGCGGCGCGTTGCCCGCGGTGACGGTCCCGTCGGGCCGGAAGACCGGCCGGAGGGCCGCCAGCTTCTCCAGGGTGGTGTCCGGCCGGATCGACTCGTCCCGCTCCAGCCGCCCGGGCTCGCCGCCCTTCCCCGGGGGCAGAGGGACGGGCACCAGTTCCTCCTGCATCTTGCCGGACTCGTAGGCTGCCACGGCCCGCATGTGGCTCCGGTAAGCCCACTCGTCCTGGGCCCGGCGGTCGATGCCGAACTCCGCCGCGGCCTCCGCGCCGTAGACCCCCATGTGGACGTCGCCGAAGGCGCACCAGAGGCCGTCGTGGATCACCGCATCCACCAGCTGGCCGTGGCCCATCCGGTGCCCCCACCGGGCCCGGGGCAGAAGGTACGGAGCGCCGGACATGCTCTCCATTCCGCCGGCCACGACGATGTCTGCCTCCCCGGCCTGGATCAGGGTCCGGGCAAGGTTCACCGCCCACAGACTGGAGGCGCACACCTTGTTCACCGTCTGGGACGGCACCGAGTAAGGGATCCCGGCCCGGGCCGCGGCCTGCCGGGAGGGAATCTGCCCGGCCCCGGCCTGGACCACCATGCCCATGAGCACCTGGTCCACCTGGTCCTCCCGGCCGGTGAGCCCGGCCCGCCGGAGGGCCTCCCGGATGGCGATGGCGCCGAGCTCCACCGCCGGCACATCCCGGAGGCTGCCGCCAAAGCTGCCGAAGGGGGTTCGGGCCGCGCTGACGATCACCGCATCCCGCCGATCTGCCATCGTTCCCACTCCTTCCGGTCCGCAGGCGGCCGCCTCCCGGTGGCCCTCCGGAGGACCTGGGGGCGTCCAGGGGACCTGGGGCAGCCCCCACCTGCGGCACCGCTTGCGATGGTCCGTCGATTCCCATGGACTCTTCTCTTTCTTACTTCAAATCGGAGGGCTGCGGTTCCTGTCGCGGCCGAATTGTAGTTCACCCCCAGGTTATCGACAGGCTTTGTACACAGTATCCACAAGTTGTCCACATCCGGGCGAGGAGGTCGATTCCGGACACCAGCGGACAGAAAGAGCACCGCCAGCCACCGGGAAGTCCTGTCAGCCTCGGTTCCAGGGCGTACTCCGGGACCTCCCGATAGGCGAGGCGGCCTCCGCTCCCTTGATGGCCTCTCCCCGGAGGGGTCCATCCAGGTCCGAGTGACCCGTGAGCGGTGATGAACTCCCTCTACAAAGCCGCTTCAGGAGTTCGGAAGCGGCTCAGAGACGAGGGTCTCAC
>QGUP01000189.1 GCA_003242505.1 Bacillota bacterium | reverse complement strand
GCCCAGGGCGGGGGAGGTGGAGGACGGTGCGGCAGGAGAAGGCGGCCCTGCGCCAGGAGATGCTGGCCCGCCGGGAAGCCCTGGACCCGGCGGCCTGGGCCGAAGCCAGCCGGCGGCTCCAGGCCCACCTCCTGGCCAGCCCCCTCTACCGGCGGGCGCGGACGATCCTTTTCTACTGGGCGGTCCGGCGGGAGCCCGGGACCCAGGAGGCGATCCGCCAGGCCCTGGCGGAGGGGAAGCGGGTGGTCCTCCCCCGGGCGGTCCGCTGGCAGGGGGAGGCGCCCACCGCCCCGGCGCCGGCCTGGGGGGGCGGGGGCCGGGGCCTGGCCCTCCACCTCTACCGGGGGCCCGGGGACCTGGTCCCGGGGCCCTACGGCCTGTGGGAGCCGGACCCGGCCGCGCCGGCGGTGACCCCGGGGGAACTGGACCTGGTGCTGGTGCCCGGGGTGGCCTTCGACCGCCGGGGCGGCCGGCTGGGCCACGGGGGCGGCTACTACGACCGGTTCCTGCCCCACGTGCCCCCCGGGGTGCCCCGGGTCGGCTGCTGCTTCGGGTTCCAGGTGGTGGCGGCGGTGCCCCGGGGTCCCCACGACCGGCCGGTGACCCATCTCCTCACGGAAGACGGCCTCTTTCCCTGCGCGCCGGAGGGAAGCGCGCCGGCGGAAAGCGCTCCCGAAGAAGGAACACCGGAAGCAGGCCCGCCGGAAGAAACCGGGCCCCTCCCCGGCAGCCCTGACTGACCGGCCCGGCCTGGAGGGACGGTTCCAGCCCGACCGGATCGGCGCATCCCGGTCGACTCGGCGCTGCCGCCATACCCCCCATCCACGGGTGGCTACTGGCCGCCCGTGGATTTTTCTGTCTCGGACCCTGGATCTTTTGACCATTTTAGTTGTTAGTCAGCAGGAGATCCGGCCGGTGGAGCGAATAGCCCCAGTAAGTGGGGAAGTGTGGGGGAAAGTGGGGGAAGTGCCCACGCTCGACCGGGACCAGGGGGAAAGGGGGGTGAGCCGGCGTGTTCATGGGGGAGTACCACCACAACATCGACGCCAAGGGCCGGCTCGCCATCCCCGCCCGGTTCCGGGAGGGGCTCGGGGAGCGGTTTGTCGCCACCAAGGGCCTCGACAACTGCCTCTTCGTCTTCCCCATGGGCGAGTGGGCCCGGCTGGAGGAGAAGCTGAAGGCCCTGCCCTTCACCCGGGCCGACGCCCGGGCCTTCGTCCGGTTCTTCTTCGCCGGGGCCGCGGAGTGCGAACTGGACGCCCAGGGGCGGATCCTGATCCCGGAGCACCTGCGGACCTACGCCAAACTCGAGAAGGAGTGCGTCATCCTCGGGGTCTCGAACCGGGTGGAGATCTGGGCCAAGGCCGAATGGGAAGCCTACCAGGCAAAGGCCGATGCGGCCTACGAGGAGATCGCGGAGAAGCTCATCGACTTCTGACTTCGCTCCGCGCCGGGAGGTCCGGGGCCTGTGTTCCACCACATCCCGGTCATGCTGGAAGAGGTGCTCGCCGCCCTGGCCATCCGCCCCGACGGGACCTACGTGGACTGCACCGTCGGCGGCGGCGGCCACAGCGCCGCCATCTGCGCCCGCCTCGGCCCCCGGGGCCGGCTCCTGGCCCTGGACCAGGACCCGGCGGCGGTGGCCGCCGCGGCGGAGCGCCTGGCCCCCTTCGGGGACCGGGTCCGGCTGCGCCGGGCCAACTTCGAGCGGGTGGCGGAGGTGGCCCGGGAGGAGGGGCTGGCGCCGGTGGATGGCATTCTCATGGACCTCGGGGTCTCGAGCCCCCAGCTCGACACCCCGGAGCGGGGGTTCAGCTACCGGGAGGACGCCCCCCTGGACATGCGGATGGACCCGGACCGGCCGGTGAGCGCGGCGGACATCGTCGCCACCGCCAGCGAGGAGGAACTGACCCGGATCCTCCGGGAGTACGGGGAGGAGCGGTACGCCCGGCAGATCGCCCGGGCCATCGTCCGCACCCGGGCAAGGACGCCGATCCGGACCACGGGGCAGCTGGCGGAGGTGGTGCGGTCGGCCCTGCCCGGCCGGGCCCTCCGGGAGCCCCAGCACCCGGCCCGGCGGACCTTCCAGGCCCTGCGGATTGCGGTGAACGACGAACTCGGGGCCCTGGAGCGGGGCCTGCAGGCCGCCCTCTCCATCCTTGCCCCCGGGGGCCGGCTGGTGGTGATCACCTTCCATTCCCTCGAGGACCGGATCGTCAAGCGCACCTTCGCCGACTGGGCACGGGCCTGCGTCTGCCCGCCCGGGACCCCGGTCTGCATCTGCGGCCGCCGGCCCCAGGTGCGGCCGGTGGGCAAGCAGCCGTGGCTTCCGTCACCGGAGGAGGTCGTCGCCAACCCCCGGGCCCGGAGCGCCAAACTCCGGGTGGTCGAGCGGCTCGAGGGGTAGCGCCGGCCCGTGTTCGTTTCTGCCCTGCAGGCGATTGTCATCGGGCCTGCACGCGATGGCCATCGGCCCTGGGCGCCTTTGTGCGCCTCAACTCTTCTAAGTGCCGAGGGGGGTCATACCATGCAGGTAGCGAGAGAGTGGTCCCTGGGCCCGTACGCGCCCGCGCCCCGGACCCCGTACCGGGAGCCTGACCGGAGCCGCCGGCCCGCGGAACTCAGCCGCGGGGAACTCAGCCGGCGCCGGGCCCGCCCCCCTCTGGCGGTCCTTGGGCTCGCCTTCCTGTGCTGGGCTTTTCTGGTGGCACTGGGTGTGGTATACGTATACCGGGAGGCGAACATCGTCCGGCAGAGCCGGGAACTCCAGGAACTGCGGAGAGCGATCGAGAAGCTGGAGGAGGAGAACCGGGCCCTGGAGGCCCAGGTGGCCTCCCTCTCCAGTGTCCAGCGCATCGCCCAGGAGGCCCGGCGGCTGGGGCTGGTGCCGCCCACGGAACTGAAGGTGGCCGCGGTGGACCGGGCCGCGGTGATGGCGGCGATGGCCCAGCCCGAGGAGCAGAAGCCGGAGCCGGCCCAGGTCGCGGCGGCCTCCCGGCCGGCGGGGCTGTGGGACCGGGTCCGGGGGTACCTGGCCCGCTGGTGGATGCACCCGGCCCAGGAGCAGGCTTCGGGGCGGTGACGACCCTCCCACTCGGATCCATATAGGGGGGAGCCCCGTGGCGGTACCCGGCCGCGCCACCCGCCGGCGGATCGTGGCGCTCCTGGCCCTCTACCTGGCCGCGGCCGCGGGCCTCACCGGCCGGATCGCCTACTGGCAACTGGTCCGGGGCGAGGAACTGAGCCGCAAGGGGGAGGCGATCCGCCGGACGGAGTCCCGGATCCGGGCCCACCGAGGCCCGATCGTCGATCGGAACGGCCAGCCCCTGGCGGTGACGGTGACCGCGGAGGCCATCTGGGCCAATCCCCGGGATGTAGAGGACAAGGAAGGAACGGCCGCCATTCTGGCGGCTATTCTTCAGCGGGACAAAGCCGATATTTTACAGCTATTACAGAAACAAACATATCACGTCTACATCGCCCGCCGGCCGACGGAAGCCCAGGTGGCCCAGGTCCGGGCCTACAAGGCCAGGGGAGAGCTGAAGGGGATCGAACTGGAGCCCGGGGCCCGGCGGGTCTACCCGGAAGGGGACCTCGCGGCCCACATTCTGGGGTTCGCCGGCATCGACAACCAGGGGCTGGAGGGGCTGGAGCTTCGGTACGACGAACAGCTCCGGGGCAAGGACGGCGCGGTCCTCTACGAGAAGGACGCCCGGGGGTACCAGATCCCGGAGGTTCCCCGGGCCATCGAGCCGCCGGTCCCGGGCCTCACCCTGGTGCTGACCATTGACAAGTCCCTGCAGCTCGTGGTAGAGCAGGCACTGGATCGGACCCTGGACCTCACCCAGGCGCGGCGGGCGGCTATCATGGTGATGGAGACGGCCACCGGGGGGCTGCTGGCCGTCGCCGCCCGGCCGGCCTTCGACCCCAACCTCGGGGGGCAGTCGGACCCGGCCCTCCGGCGGATGTGGCTGGTGGCGGACCAGCTGAGCCCCGGCTCCGTCTTCAAGCCGGTGACCATGGCCGCGTACCTCGAGGAGGGGCTCGGCACCCCGACCACCCCCTTCTCCGACCCGGGGTGTTTCGTCGTCCTCGGGGAGCAGATCTGCAACTGGAACCACCGGGGGTTCCAGGGGACCCTGACCGACGTGATGCGGAACTCCTCCAACGTCGGCTTCGCCACCCTGGGGATCCGCCTCGGCCGGGACCGGTTCTACAAGTGGCTCGACCGGTTCAACCTCACCCGGCCGACGGGGATCGACCTGCCCGGGGAGGCCCGGGGCGCCCAGGTGCCCCGGGAGCGGGCGACGGACCTGGACCTGGCGGTGCAGGCCTTCGGCCAGACCCTGACGGTCACCCCGGTGCAGATGCTGGCCGCGGTGAACGCGATCGCCAACGACGGCTGCTGGGTCCAGCCGCACCTCGCCCTGGAGTTCCGCACCCCGGAGGGGGAGGTGGCCTTCCGCCCCCAGCCGGTGCGCCGGTGCATCCTCTCCCCGGAGACGGCCCGGCAGGTCCAGCAGATGATGACCGAGGTGGTGCGGGCCGGCACCGGCCGGAGCGCCGCGGTGCCGGGCCACGAGGTGGCAGGGAAGACCGGCACCGCGGAGAAGTTTGAACGGGGCAGAAAAGTCGAGGGCAAGTATATTGCGTCGTTTCTGGGGTTTGCCCCCGTACCCAACCCCCGGGTGACCGTCCTGATCATGATCGACGAGCCCCAGGGCCTGACCTACGGCGGGCAGGTGGCGGCCCCGGTCTTCAGCCAGATCATCGGCGACATCCTCCGATACCTGGAGGTACCCCCGACTTCGGACCCTGGGGGAAACCCGGCCCCCTCCGGGCCGGGGGCCGGCGGGACCCAGGGCCCGGGGGCCCCGGCCGGGGTCCCGGCCCCGGGGACACCCGCCGGGGCCGCGCCGGCTCGCGGCCGGGGGCGGGTGCCGGACCCCCGGGGGCGGGCCCTCC